>NZ_JBXAJM010000024.1:0-91445 GCF_058797315.1 Pseudomonas sp. GW823-FHT02F05 | reverse complement strand
CAGCGTGGTTTAACGGGGCGCCTAAGATCAAAAGCAGATCAAGAGCGGCTCGCTTCGCATCGTGGTTACCGTTGAGCACTACAGCGTTGTGTAGATACACATGGCTATCGCAGGCAAGCCAGCTCCCACAGTTAGATGGTGTGAACACCGTCAGATCCCACATAGCTTGCGCAACAAATCGGTGTCCAAGTGGTGCTCCACCAAGTCCGCCAACCGCTCGATATCGCGCTCGCGCAAGCCGTGATAATCCACCTCTTGCACATCCTGCAACCCGGCCCAACGCAGCAACGCGCTGCACGCAGCCGGGGTCTCGAACAGGCCGTGCAGGTAGGTGCCTAGAATTTGCCCATCAGGGCTCTGCGCGCCATCGCTGCGGCCATCGTCCAGCAATACCGCAGCGCTTGCCAAGGCAGCGCCGCAGCTCACCCCAGCATGAATTTCATAACCGCTGACGTCGGCATCTTCCAATACCAGACGCCCACGCACATTGCGCAGTTGTTTCTCTTGTTCCAGGGTGGTGCTGAACGCCAGCAACCCAAGGCCGGCACTGGAGCCCGCAAGCCCCTCCAGGCCCAACGGGTCGTGGACTTGCTCGCCGAGCATCTGCAAGCCGCCGCAGATCCCCAGTACCTTGCCGCCATAACGCAGATGCCGCGCCACGGCGGTATCCCAGCCGTTGGCACGCAGATAGGCCAGGTCACTGCGCACGCTTTTCGAGCCCGGCAGGATGATCAGGTCAGCAGCAGGTATCGCCTGGCCCGGCCCGACGAACTGCAAGTCCACCTGGGGGTGCAAGCGCAGCGGGTCGAAGTCGGTATGGTTGCTGATGCGCGGCAGCACCGGCACCACCACCTTGAGCACCTGGGCGGCCTTGTCGATCTGGCGCTGGTCGATGCCGTCTTCCGCCTCCAGGTGCAGGTCCATCACGTAGGGCAGCACGCCGACTACCGGTTTGCCGGTCCGCGCTTCGAGCCAGTCCAGGCCTGGTTGCAGCAACGCGATATCGCCGCGAAAACGGTTGATGATGAAGCCCTTGACCCGGGCCTGCTCACTGGGCGACAGCAGCTCCAGGGTGCCGACCAGATGGGCGAACACGCCGCCGCGGTTGATGTCCGCGATCAACAGCACCGGGCAGTCCACCGCTTCGGCGAAGCCCATGTTGGCAATGTCATTGGCACGCAGGTTGATCTCGGCCGGTGAGCCCGCGCCTTCGACGATCAACACCGGGTAGGCCTGGCTCAAACGCGTGTGGGAGGCCAGCACCGCTTGCATCGCAATGGCTTTGTAGTCGTGATAGGCCACAGCATTCATGCTGGTGACAGCACGGCCATGGATGATCACTTGGGAGCCAGTGTCGCTGTTGGGCTTGAGCAACACCGGGTTCATGTCGGTGTGGGGTGCCAGGTTGGCAGCCTGGGCCTGCACCGCCTGGGCACGGCCGATCTCGCCGCCTTCGGCGGTCACCGCGCTGTTGAGCGCCATGTTCTGCGGCTTGAACGGCGCCACCGCGACGCCCTGGCGTACCAGCCAGCGACACAGCGCAGTCACCAGGGTGCTCTTACCGGCGTCGGAGGTAGTGCCCTGCACCATCAACGTGGTCATGTGGCGTCCTTGTAGGCGGCCAGGGCTTCGTCAAGGCGCAGCCAGTCGGCGTCGGTGCCGGGCAGGCCCAAGCGCACGCTGCTGTTGTGCACAAACAAGCGCAGCAGGATGCCGCGTTGGGCCATGAACTCGTACAGCCGTTCAGCGTGGGGGGTAATCAACCACTGGAACAATGCGCAGCCACCGTGAGGTTGAAGGCCGCGGCGCTCAAGCAACTCGAACAGACGCTGGCCGGCTGCGATGCAACGACTGCGCTGGCGCGCATGCCCGTCGGTGTCGCGCAGGCACACTTGGCCCAGCACCCGCGTCGGACCACTGACAGCCCAGGGCCCGACCTGTTCGGCCAACAGCTTGAGCAACTTGCGCTCGGCCAGCACAAAGCCCAGGCGCACGCCGGCCAGGCCGAAGAACTTGCCGAATGAGCGCAGCACGATCAAGCCGACCTGATCGGCATGGCTGGCCAGGCTCAAGTCCGGGGTCACGTCAATGAATGCCTCGTCCACCACCAGCCAGCCACCGCGCTGGGCCAGCCGCGCATGCCAGTCCAGCAGGCGTTGCGGGCTCAGGCTCAAGCCGGTGGGGTTGTTGGGGTTGACCACGACCAGCACGTCGAGGCTGTCGAGAAAGAAGTCGACTTCCTGCTCCTGCACTTCACGCACCACATAACCGGCACGGCGCCAGGCTTCGGCGTGCTCGGCGTAACAGGGCGAAAGCACGCCGACCTTACCGGAACGACGCAGTCGCGGCAGCAGTTGGATCGCTGCCTGGGAACCCGGCACCGGCAGCAACGGGCCAGCACCGTAATACTCGCTGGCAGCCTTCTCCAAGCCGTCATCGGTTTCCGGCAAGCGCGCCCAGGCACGCAAGGGAATCTCGGGAATCGGCCACGGCCAGGGCGCCAGGCCGCTGGACAGGTCGAGCCAATCCGCTTCGGCAATGCCGTACTCAATCGCGGCCTTACGCAGCCGACCACCATGTTCAAGCATAGATTTGCGCCCCCACGCACAGGACCAGCAGCCACAGCCACACGCCGCGCTGCACCAGTTGCCAGCCGCGATCAATGGAATCGGCGTCGGCCGGCGGGCCTTCGCCCAATGGCGGGCGCTGATGCACCTCGCCGTGATAAATCGCCGCGCCGCCGAGCTCCACACCCAAGGCACCGGCCCCTGCCGCCATCACCGGGCCGGCGTTGGGGCTGTCCCAGGTCGGCCCCTGGGTGCGCCAGCATTTGAGCGCCAGGCGGGTTTTACCCAATAGCGCGTAGGTTAAAGCCACCAAGCGCGCAGGAATATAGTTGAGCACATCATCGATCCTGGCGGCTGCCCAACCGAAGCGCTCAAAGCGCTCATTGCGATAGCCCCACATGGCGTCCAGGGTGTTGCTCAGACGATAGAGCACCACGCCCGGCACACCGGCCACCACGAACCAGAACAACGCGGCGAATACCGCATCGCTGCCGTTCTCCAGCACCGATTCGGTGGCTGCGCGCGCGACTTCAGTACGGTCCAGTTCGCTGGTCTGGCGGCTGACCAGGTAACTCACACGCGTGCGCGCTTCGTCCAGGTCATCACGGCGCAGAGCCTGGGCCACTGGCATCACGTGCTCGCCCAGGCTGCGCATGCCCAAGGCGCAGTACAGCGCCAGGATCTCCAGCAGCCAGCCGATATAAGGCGCCCAAGACAACGCCGTGGCCAGCAGGGTCAGCGGCACCACCGCGATAAACCACGCGGTCACACCATGGCTGCGCCAGCCACGCCCGCCAGTATTGAAACGTTGCTCGATGCGCCCGGCGAAATTGCCGAACGCCACCAGCGGATGCCAGCGCCTGGGCTCACCCAGCAGCGCATCCAGCGCCACCGCAGCGACACACAGCAAGGCCACACTCATTGACTCACTCCCCACTTGTTTTCATACAGCATGTCACTTAGCGGTCGCGGCTCGGCCCAGCCCTCGAGCTGCAACATCGGTGCCGGGTAAAACTCTGCCACCGGGCCCAGGCACAACACCGCCAGGGGCTTTGCACCGGGTGGCAAACCCAGCAACTCGGCCAGGGCCTGGGGGTCGAACAGCGAAACCCAGCCCATGCCCAACCCTTCCACGCGCGCCGCCAGCCACAGGTTCTGGATGGCGCAGGAGAGCGAGGCCATGTCCATTTCCGGCAAGGTGCGGCGCCCGAAAATGTGGCGCTCACGATCGTCCATCAAGGCGGCGACCAGTACCTCGGCGCAGTCGTTGATGCCTTCAACCTTGAGCTTCATGAACGCATCGGAGCGCTCGCCCAATGCCTCGGCAGTGCGCACGCGCTCTTCCTCTACCAACTGTTGAATCTGGCTGCGCAACGAGCGGTCGCTGATGCGGATAAAACGCCACGGCTGCATCAGGCCGACGCTGGGCGCCTGGTGCGCGGCGTGGAGCAGGCGTTGCAGCAGTTCAGGCGCGACGCTGCCACCGCGGAAGTGGCGCATGTCGCGGCGTTCGGCGATGGCGCGATAGACGGCCTCGCGATCGGCTTGGGGGAAAGCGTTGTCAGTCATGGCCTCATCGGGGGCAAGCCCCCTCCCACATTTGGAATGCATTCCCCTGTGGGAGCTGGCTTGCCTGCGATAGCTGTCTCAAGGTCTGGCGCGAACAACGCGGCCACCGCGCCAGGATTCGACGGAAAATAAAAGTGCACATAGGACGCCGTCATCCGCCCTTGTCGATAGACCGCCTCGGCACCGCGCCCACCGTTAGGGCTAAGCCCACGGGCAATCGGCTCCCATTCGGTACTGGTCAGAGAATGATGATAGGTATGCCCACGCAAGGTCCCCTCCGGCAGCTCGACACTTTGCAGCGCCAGGGCCGCGAGTTTCTTCTGCATCACCGCATCGCCTTGCAACAAGCCAACCAGTTCGGCGCGTGTACCGTCCACATCGGTCAAGGAGTCGAGCAGATAGAGCATGCCGCCACATTCAGCGAGCAGTGGCTTGCCAGCGGCGTGATGAGCACGAATTGCGCCCAGCATCGAGGTATTGGCCGACAATGCCTGGTGGTGCAGTTCCGGATAGCCGCCGGGCAGATAGAGGCTGTCAGCTTGAGGCAATTGGCGATCATGGATCGGTGAAAAGAACTTCAACTCGGCGCCCATCGCCCGCAGCAAATCCAGGCTGGCGCCGTAGGTAAAGGCAAAGGCTTCGTCACGGGCCACGGCAATCCGCACACCGACCAGCAAGGGCTCGGCCTCGACCACTTGCGGCGCGGCAAAGGTCACCGGCGGCGGCAGGGCCACTTCGCAACTGCTGCCCAACGCCTGGGCGGCAGCATCCAAGCGTATATCAAGGTCATTCAGTTCGCTGGCTTGCACCAGGCCCAGGTGGCGGCTGGGCAGTTCGATGCCGGTCTCACGGGATAACGCGCCGTACCAACGCAAGCCCTCGGTGAGGCTGCCTTCAAGCAATTGCGCATGGCGCAGGGTGCCGACGCGATTGGCCAGCACGCCGGCGAACGGCAGGTCGGGCTGATAGCGCGCCAGCCCCAGGGCCAGGGCGCCGAACGTCTGGGCCATGGCGGTGCCATCGATCACGCCCAGCACCGGTACACCGAAGTGCCGCGCCAGGTCAGCGCTGGAAGGCGTGCCGTCGAACAGGCCCATCACGCCTTCGATGAGGATCAGGTCAGCCTCCCCCGCTGCCTCCCAGAGCAGGCGGCGGCTTTCCTGCTCGCCCACCATCCACATGTCCAACTGGTACACCGGCGCGCCACTGGCACGCTCGTGGATCATCGGGTCGAGAAAGTCCGGCCCGCATTTGAACACGCGCACCTTGCGTCCCAGGTTGCGGTGCAAACGGGCGAGCGCGGCGGTGACCGTGGTTTTGCCCTGGCCGGACGCCGGAGCGGCGATCAATACGGCCGGGCAATGACGGGGCTGATTCAAAGTTCGACGCCTTTCTGTGCCTTGATACCGGCCTGGAACGCGTGCTTGAGCATGCCCATTTCGGTGACGGTGTCGCCCATTTCGATCAGCTCAGGCTTGGCGCCACGGCCGGTGACCACCACATGCTGCATGGGCGGGCGGGCTTGCAGGTCGCTGAGTACCTGGTCCAGGTCAAGGTAACCGTGCTTGAGGGCGATGTTCAATTCGTCCAGCACCACCAAGCCGATAGAGGGGTCATTCAACATGGCCCGGGACACCGCCCAAGCCGCTTCGGCAGCGGCGATATCGCGCTGGCGATCCTGGGTTTCCCAGGTGAAGCCTTCGCCCATCACATGAAAGTGCACCTGCTCGGGGAAGCGGCGGAAAAACAATTCTTCGCCGGTGCTGTTACGCCCCTTGATGAACTGCACCACACCGCATTGCATGCCATGCCCCATGGCCCGGGCCAACATGCCGAACGCCGAACTGCTCTTGCCTTTGCCGTTGCCGGTCAGCACCAGCAGCAGGCCGCACTCATTGGGGGAATTGGCGATGCGCTCGTCAATCACGGCTTTTTTGCGCAGCATGCGCGCCAAGTGGCGTTCGTCGCGGTCGGGGGAATCAGTCATGGCAGCTCTCCGTTGGGGCTGGACAAAAACGGCGGGCAGGAAAAAGAAAAAACAGACAGCCAAGCATCGCCCACCGTGATGCTGTTGGATGATCCAGGCCGGTCTCCGGGCTCATGAGTGGCGCTTTTGATAGCAAGCAGCCGAGGGTGCGCCTTCCCATATCGCACGCGATACAGTGGCAAACAGCACCGTCTTGACTCATTTACCGTTGCGGGGGCAGCGCCGGAATCGCGGCGGCACTGTGTACAAGTGCGCTCACTCACCGGCTTCCCTGTTTCACTCTGTCGACGCGCGCGCCACAGAGCACCTGGAACAAGCCGCGAAGGTTAGTGGGTTGGGGGTGGAGCGTCAATTAAAGCTGGCCTTGTACTTGAACCATCTGCCGTTCGTGCTTCTCTACCCCTACAGGTATCAAGGAGAAAACCATGCCTAAAACCCGACTCGCCCTACTGATCATGCTTGCAGGCAGCCTCGCCGCGTGCGGCGAAAGCTCGACCCTGCAGGTCGCCGATGGCACCGGGCCCTCGCCCAAGTTGCCGGAGCCGAACAAGACGCTGATCCCCACCGTCAATATCGCCCCGGCCATCGGCTGGCCCGAAGGCGCCAAGCCCATCGCCGCCGCCGGTACCCAAGTGGCCGCGTTCGCCGAAGGCCTGGATCATCCGCGCTGGCTCTACGTGCTGCCCAACGGCGACGTGCTGGTGGCCGAGACCAATGCACCGCCCAAGCCGGACGATGCCAAAGGCGTACGTGGCTGGGTGATGGAAAAGGTCATGGATCGCGCTGGCGCCGGGGTGCCGAGCCCGAACCGTATTACCTTGCTGCGCGATGCCGACCATGACGGTGTGGCAGAAACTCGCGCGGTGTTCCTGGAGAACCTCAATTCGCCGTTTGGCATGACCTTGGTGGGCAACGACCTGTATGTGGCCGATTCGGATAAGTTGCTGCGCTTCCCCTATCAGCCGGGTGAAACCGCAATCACAGCCCCAGGCGCCAAGGTAGTGGACTTACCCGGTGGCCCCTTGAACCACCACTGGACCAAAAATGTGGTGGCCAGCCAGGACGGCAGCAAGCTGTACGTGAGCGTCGGCTCCAACAGCAACGTCGGCGAAAACGGCCTGGAAGCCGAACAGGGCCGCGCCGCCATTTGGGAAGTCGACCGCGCCAGCGGCCAACACCGCATTTTTGCCTCCGGCCTGCGCAACCCCAACGGCATGGCGTGGGAGCCACAGAGCGGCAAGCTGTGGACGGCGGTCAACGAACGCGATGAGATCGGCAGTGACCTGGTGCCGGATTACATCACCTCGGTCAAGGATGGCGGCTTCTACGGCTGGCCTTTCAGTTATTACGGCCAGCATGTGGATGTGCGTGTCACCCCGCAGAACCTGGACATGGTCGCCAAGGCCATCGCTCCCGACTATGCGGTAGGCCCTCATACTGCGTCGCTGGGGCTGACCTTCGCCGAGGGCAGCAAACTGCCCGCTCCCTTCAGTAATGGCGCATTTATCGGCCAGCATGGTTCCTGGAACCGCAAGCCGCACAGTGGCTACAAGGTGATTTTCGTTCCCTTCGAAGGGGGCCAGCCGAAAGGGCAACCGGTGGATGTGCTGACGGGGTTTCTTGATAGCGATGAGAAAGCCATGGGCCGGCCGGTCGGCGTGGTGATAGATCAGCAGGGGGATTTGCTGGTGGCCGATGATGTGGGCAATAAGGTTTGGCGAGTGTCGGCTGTTAAGTAAATCGCCACACACCAATGTGGGAGCGGGCTTGCCCGCGATTACGGTGGCCCAGCCAACCAATCCGTTGACTGACACACTGCATTCGCGGGCAAGCCCGCTCCCACATTTTGGAGTTTTATTGATTCAGGGGTTACGCGCCAGATTTCCTGGCAACACGCGTTTGGCACTCAGGTAGGCATTCTGCCAATACGCTTTGGATAGCGTATCCAGCTTCACCGTACCGCCGGTTTGAGGCGCGTGTACGAAGCGGCCCTCCCCCACATAGATGCCCGCATGGCTGACCCGCGAACCACCACCGGTAGCGAAGAACAGCAGGTCGCCGGTTTGCAGGTTTTGTTCGCTGACGTCCTGGGCACGCATCACGATCAATTCACGGGTGGTGCGCGGCAATGAGATGCCGGCAGCGTCGCGGAATACAAAGCCGATCAGGCCACTGCAATCAAACCCCGAGTCCGGTGTGTTGCCGCCCCAGCGGTAAGGTGTGCCGACCAGGCCCAGCGCACGAAAGAGCACGTCTTCGGCAGCAGGCGAGAAATTCTGGGTGGCATAGTTGAACACCGGCTTAGGCTTGACCGCGACGGGCGCGGGCGGCGGTGTACGACTGGCGCAGGCGCTGAGCAGCGCGGCGCAAACAATAAGCATCAGGCGGGCCGAGGTCGACATGTGCAGAACAATCCTGGTCTGGATGCGGCTTTCGCTGCCGAACGTTGAAAACCAGAACGCGCAAGCAAAGCTCGCGCGAACGGATGACAACAATGTCCAGGGATTCTAGCGCTTACACGTCAAACTTCAAGTATCACTTTAACTTTACTTACTAGCGGTAACCGTAGTCGGAGCCATGGCGAGTGCACGCTTGGCTTCGATGAAGGTTTTGCTCCAGTAGCTGTCACCCAGGTTATCGACCCGAACACCACCACTGCGGCGGCTGCTGGAGTGGATAAATTGGTTATCGCCCAGGTAGATACCGGCATGACTGACACGACCGCGGCCACTGGTACTAAAGAAAAGCAGATCACCGGGCTTGAGGTTGTTGCGTGCGACCAACGGTGCATTCACGTTGATCATCTCGCGTGTAGAGCGCGGCAGATTCATGCCGGCCTCTTCACGAAACAGGTAGCCAATGAACCCACTGCAATCAAAACCGGCTTCCGAGGTGCCGCCGAAACGGTAACGGGTACCGATCAAGGACATGCCGCGCTCAAGGATACTGTCGGCCAGAAGAGGCAGTTGGTAAGGCTTGCTGTCAGAGAACTCGGCGAGTTCTTTTTCGGTTGCCACCTCTTCTTCATAAACAGAAGCAGACTGTGCAGCAACGAACTTTGCCTGATTTTGAACCTGTGGTTTTTGCTGTTCTGCCACCTGCTGAGGGTGGGAGGCGCAGCCAAACAACAGGGTAACGAGTGCGAGAGGCACGAGGGGTGCGAAGCGATTTAGCATGGGCACGACCGTGGCTGATGTGTAAAGAAGCCGAGACTATGCCCTCTATCACATCGATTTGCAAATTCAATCGCGATATATGTGACTTATCGTTTCGACTATGCCATCTAAGCCGTGATTCCATTTATCGCTTCAGTTGCGTAGCCCTTCTGGCTCAAACGCAGGTTTTCTGACGCCTTGAAAATGCCGACACACGGAAAATCAAGACCTTACCAGCCCAAGGTTTCTTTCAGGAAAGGGATCGTCAATTTTCTTTGTGCCTGCAAGGAAGCCTGGTCGAGTTGCTCAAGCAAATCGAACAGCGCGCTCATGCTGCGGGTGCCACGGGTGAGGATAAAGTGCCCGACTTCGTCGGTCAGGTGCAGGCCACGACGGGAAGCGCGCAGTTGCAGCGCACGCAGCTTGTCCTCATCGGATAACGGGCGCATCTGGAAGATCAACGCCAGGGTCAGGCGCGACTTGAGGTCAGCCAGCTTCACCGGCAGTTCACGCGGCGAGGTGGACGCAGCGATCAGCAAGCGCCGGCCGCTATCGCGCAAGCGGTTGAACAGATGAAACAGCGCCTCTTCCCACTCCGGCTTGCCGGCCACTGCCTGCAGGTCGTCGAGACACACCAGTTCATATTGCTCAAGGTTATCGAAGATGCCGATCCCGCGGTCCATCAACTCGGCCAAGGGCAGGTAGACCGCCGGCTCGCCCGTCTGCTCGAAACGCAGGCACGCGGCCTGCAGCAGATGGGTACGCCCCACGCCATGCTTGCCCCACAGATAGATCAGGCTTTCAGTCCACCCGGCGTCGGCTTCGCAAAGCCGCTCCACATAGCCGAGTGCAGCGGCATTGGCGCCTGGGTAGTAGTTGATAAAGGTAGCGTCATCACGCAGACGCACACCTAGGGGCAGCTGAATCGGTTTCATGCTGACTGAACGGCTCCCATCGAACCGTTAGTGGCCTCTATGTAAAGTTTGCAAAGTTTATACCCGTGACGCCGGGCGCACAATGCAGCAGACCACAAGCAAAATCAAAGGTTTGCGTTAACCCGGAGGTTTTACGCAGTTTGTTTGACGCACCCCGGCGCCAGAAACAACAAACCCGGCCAGGGCCGGGTTTGTGACACCGCGATTACAACTCGGGCTCATCCACCCCGGTATACACGTCCGAATCCTTGTACAGGTCGTGCACATGGCGCACCAGCACCATGATCACCGCCGCCACCGGCAGCGCCAACAGGATGCCGGTAAAGCCGAACAGCTCGCCACCCGCCAAAATCGCAAAGATCACTGCCACCGGGTGCAGGCCGATTCGATCACCCACCAGCAGTGGCGTCAGCACCATGCCTTCCAAGGCCTGGCCCACCATGAACACTGCGACAATCCCCAGCATCGGGTACAGGTCGCCGCCGAACTGGAACAGCCCGGCCACCAGCGCCGCACCGATGCCGATCACAAAGCCCATGTAGGGCACGATGGCCGCCAGGCCCGCGATCAAGCCGATCAACAGCCCCAGCTCCAGGCCGATCGCCATCAGGCCGGCAGCGTAAATCACTCCCAGGGCCAGCATCACCAGCAACTGGCCACGTACGAACGCCCCCAATACCTCATGACACTCCGCTGCCAGGGAAACAACACGCTCTTCCCGGTCGCGGGGGAGCAGGCTGCGGATCTTGGCCATCATGATGTCCCAGTCTCGCAGCAAGTAGAACGCCACCACCGGGATCAGCACCAGGTTGGTCAACCAGCCGATCAGCGCCAGGCTCGACGCAGTCGCCTGGCTGAGCACCACCGTGACGATATCGGTGGTCTTGTCCATGTGCTCGCTGATAGCTGCCTTGACCTTGTCGAACTTCCAGAAGCCATCCGCCAGCCCGAACTTGGACTGGGCCCACGGCATCGCCGTGTGCTGCAACCAGTCGAGCATCTGCGGCGCCAGCTCATAGAGGCGGAACAGCTGCTTGGCCAACATCGGCACCAATATCAACACCAGCGCGGTGATGATCAACGTGAACAGCGCAAACACCGTGATCACGCCCCAGGTGCGCGACATGCCGACTTTTTCCAGGCGATCCACCACGGGATCGAACAGATAGGCGAGCAGTAGCGCCACCAGGAACGGCGTCAGGATCGAATGCAGCAAGAACACAAAACCGCACAGCAGGACAATCCCGCCAAGCCACACCCAACGACGCGTATCCGCCATAAACCACTCCATCTGTTTTTTACGCCCTTCTTCTATATAGAAGGAGGACCACTAGTTACCAACGAAAACGCAGTTGCGCCTGGGGCTCAGATGCAACAGCCGGTTGCGTGCCATCGATCACGGCTGGCTGGGCCGGGGCTTCGCCAGCAGGAATTTCCTGCAGCTTGGCCAGGCTCAATTGGGTGCGCAATTGTTCGGCGCTGCCATTGACGCGATACACAATCCGGTTGCCATCCACCCACTGCGGCTGGCCGCCAAAGGGCTCCAGCAAACGACCCAGGGCGGCGTAGCGCTCAAGGTTCATGCCTTGTACTTCAAGCAGTTGCTCAGTGCTCACGCCCGGCTTGACCGCAAAGCGTGGCGCCAGCTTTTGGCTGACCGCCAGCAATACCGCATCGGCGAGCGCGGCAGTGTCAGCGCCTTGGGCGGTGCCCTCCTCAGCCTTGTCGCCCAGCCACAGGCGCCATTTGGCCTGCCATTGACTGCCTTCCTGGCGCGCATGCACCGCCAGCAAAGCATCGGCACCGTAACGCTCGGAGGCTGCGCGCAAAGGCGTGGCGTCGGGGCTTTCAAGATTCGGCGCGGTGGCGACTACCTGTTCATCCAGGTCTCCCAACGGCAAGCGCAGCGGCAGACCCCTGTGTTGCGCGGCTCGGCGCAGGGCCTGGGCAACGGCCTGGCCATCGCCGACCAGGCTGCTGCCTTCAGTTGAATCGTTCAGCCACCAACCCAGGATCGACGGCCGGTTGCTGCCCCAGATCGACAGGCCCGCATCCCGCAAGGCGCGGTCGGTGCTGACCGGGTCGAAGTCTACTTGCAGGCTTTCCGGCGGGCCGGCGTCGTAGCCGTACTGGCTGATGATTTGTTGCGGGTCTTTGCGGATCGCTGCCAGGCCCGGGCCATCGGCGGCCTTGGCGTCGCCGGTCAGGCGGATCACCAGGGTCTGCACGGCACGCTGGGTGGCCTGGTCGCGCTCTTGGGGCGACTGGCTGCTGACCGGTTCAAGTACTTGATAGAGGCCATTGAGGGTTTCGGCATGACTCGCCAGGCTGACCAACGACAAACAGCCCACAAAGAAGAATTTACACAGACGCATGGAAGATTCCCGAACGACAAATTTAGCGGTTGGAACAGACCGCGTGATCTCGGTTTGGCAAGGCTGTGACACAGCGACCGGTAAAACATTCACAGGGTCCCGGTAAGTTTTCATACTGTCATAACGCTAGCGAGCTCAAGGCTATACCTTAATACGCACGATTACCGGCCCGATTTGCATTTTTTTGAGCTCATATGCCCTGCCCGTCGGCCCGAGGATGGCCGCTGCCCCTCAAGCCTGATAAAATCGCGCGCCTTCGCAGACCGTCAACGGCAGGGCCCTTTCCAAAAGCCCCCGCCCGCCCGGTCGTTACCCAGAAATCCCCCCTAAAGGCCTGGATCATGAGCAAGCAACCCTCCCTGAGCTACAAGGACGCCGGTGTAGACATCGACGCCGGTGAAGCATTGGTCGAACGCATCAAGAGCGTCGCCAAGCGCACTGCGCGCCCTGAAGTCATGGGTGGCCTGGGCGGTTTTGGCGCCCTCTGCGAAATCCCGGCCGGCTACAAGCAGCCTGTACTGGTGTCCGGCAC
Organism: Pseudomonas sp. GW823-FHT02F05; assembly: GCF_058797315.1. Lineage (NCBI taxonomy): Bacteria > Pseudomonadati > Pseudomonadota > Gammaproteobacteria > Pseudomonadales > Pseudomonadaceae > Pseudomonas > Pseudomonas sp. GW823-FHT02F05. The sequence continues at coordinate 78,325 of NZ_JBXAJM010000024.1, read as the reverse complement.
CGACGGCGTAGGCACCAAGCTGCGCCTGGCCCTGAACCTGAACAAGCACGACAGCATTGGCATCGACCTGGTCGCCATGTGCGTCAACGACCTGGTGGTGTGCGGCGCCGAGCCGCTGTTCTTCCTCGACTACTACGCCACCGGCAAGCTCAATGTCGAGACCGCGACCCAGGTCGTGACCGGCATCGGCGCCGGCTGCGAATTGTCGGGTTGCTCCCTGGTCGGCGGTGAAACCGCTGAAATGCCAGGCATGTACGAAGGCGAAGACTACGACCTGGCCGGCTTCTGTGTCGGTGTGGTGGAAAAAGCCGAGATCATCGACGGCTCCAAAGTAGCTGCTGGTGACGCCCTGCTCGCCCTGCCATCGTCCGGCCCGCACTCCAACGGCTACTCGCTGATCCGCAAGATCATCGAAGTGTCCGGCGCCGACATCGAGAACATCCAGCTCGACGGCAAGCCACTGACCGACCTGCTGATGGCGCCGACCCGCATCTACGTCAAGCCACTGCTCAAGCTGATCAAGGACACCGGCGCCGTCAAGGCCATGGCCCACATTACCGGTGGCGGCCTGCTGGACAACATCCCGCGCGTACTGCCAAAAGGCGCCCAGGCGATTGTCGACGTGGCCAGCTGGCAGCGCCCGGCTGTCTTCGATTGGCTGCAGGAAAAAGGCAACGTCAACGAAACCGAAATGCACCGCGTGCTGAACTGCGGCGTAGGCATGGTGATATGCGTTGCGCAGGAACACGTTGAAACCGCACTGAACGTGCTGCGTGAAGCCGGCGAGCAACCTTGGGTCATTGGCCAGATCGCCACTGCTGCCGAAGGCGCAGCCCAGGTTGAACTGAAGAACCTCAAGGCTCACTGATGCCCCAGACCTGTGATGTCGTGGTGCTGCTTTCCGGCACCGGCAGTAACTTGCAGGCCCTGATCGACAGCACGCGCACCGGCGACAGCCCGGTGCGCATCGCTGCGGTGATTTCCAACCGCAGCGACGCCTACGGTCTGCAACGCGCCCGTGACGCGGGTATCGATACTCGCTCCCTGGATCATAAGGCGTTCGACGGTCGCGAGGCCTTCGACAGCGCCTTGATCGAACTGATCGACGCCTTCAACCCCAAACTCGTGGTCCTTGCGGGTTTCATGCGCATCCTCAGCGCAGATTTCGTCCGGCACTACGAAGGGCGCCTGCTCAATATCCACCCTTCCCTGCTGCCCAAGTACAAAGGCATGCACACCCACCAGCGCGCCCTCGACGCCGGCGACAGTGAGCATGGCTGCAGCGTGCACTTTGTGACCGAGGAACTCGATGGCGGGCCTCTGGTCGTACAGGCAGTGGTTCCGGTAGAGTCAGGCGACTCGGCGCAGACGCTTGCGCAACGGGTTCATACCCAGGAACACAGGATTTACCCGCTGGCTGTTCGCTGGTTTGCCGAAGGACGGTTGATTCTTGGCGACCAGGGTGCATTATTGGACGGCCAGTTACTCGCGGCCAGCGGCCACTTGATTCGAACCTAGGAGATTTTATGCGTCGCGCCCTGCTTTTCGCTTTTGCGCTGTTCGCTTTGCCTGCCGTACAAGCGGCAGACCTTCACCCCTTCTCCGTCAGCTACACCGCCGACTGGAAACAACTGCCCATGAGCGGTTCGGCTGAACGCAGCCTGAGCAAGAATGGCGACGGTACCTGGACCTTGAATTTCAAGGCCTCGATGATGATTGCCAGCCTGACCGAAACCAGTGTGATCCTGTTCGACAAGGACACCCTGCAACCCAAGAGCTACAGCTTCGAACGCGGCGGCCTGGGCAAGGCGAAGAAGATCAACCTGGACTTCGACCAGAGCGCCAAGAAAGTCACCGGCTTTGAAAACAAAGATCCGGTCAATGTCACGCTCGAAAGCGGCATGCTCGACAAGTCCACCTACCAACTTGCTCTGCAACGCGATGTTGCCGCGGGCAAGAAGAGCATGAGCTACCGCGTGGTTGAGGGTACTGATACCGATACCTACGACTTCCGCGTGATCGGCTCGGAAAAGGTCCAGACCAAGGTCGGTTCGATCGACGCGATCAAGGTCGAGCGCGTGCGCGACCCGTCGCAGAGCAAGCGCATCACGCAGATGTGGTTTGCCAAGGACCAGGGCGGCATTCTGGTTGCCCTGCGTCAGGTCGAGACTGACGGCAAGGAATACAACATCATGCTGCAGGATGGCACCGTTGACGGTAAGGCCGTCAAAGGCAGCTGATTGCTGATGCACCGAAAAGAGCCTCGCTGAATGCGGGGCTTTTTTTTGCCTGGGATTTTTAGGGGACGACACTCCCGCTATCGCAGGCAAGCCAGCTCCCACGGTGGAATGCATTCCAAGGTGGGAGCTGGCTTGCCTGCGATAGCGGTGCCGAGGTCAACCTAGCCAACCTGAACATGAAACTTTTGTCATAAAGCCGCTGCGATGGCGACGCAATGCCTTGGTTTACAAGGCTTGCAGCATTGTTGCGTTCCCCGCAATGAATTATTGCGCGCAAAATCAGTTTACTTAGCAAGCTAACAAATCATATAACAGAGGCCTGCGACGACTTGCCGCAGATCAACCAGAGATTGGAGCAAGCAGATGACTGTAAAAGTAACTGAACGCGACGATGAACATATGTCCCATGAAGCAGTAGGCCACGGGATTCACATCTGGGATGTCCATCAGCAAGACGTATTGGTCGGCATGTTTCACAACGAGAGCGACGCCCACAACTATAAAAACGAGCTCGAAACTCTCGAACTGCAACGCCAGGCAAAAAGCTCCTGAAGCTCTGAAATCATGTGGACGCCCGGCCCACGCAGCCGGGCCGTTTACGAGAAACCGCGCCTTTGGGGCGCGGTTTTTTTGTCAATAATCGCCATAAATTAATGTAACAAAAACACACACAAATAATGATTCTCGATATCATTCGTTCGCTTTTCATTCAGGCTCACGAATCAGGGAATCAATTAGATGCATGGAAATAGCAGCAAGCCAGAAAACGCGTTACTGGAACGCTGGAGCGAAGCACTTGCCACTGCGCAATTTAAGGCCAGCCACGTCAGCCTCGAAGCCCTGATCAATACGCTGGCACCTGCCGCCGAACGTAGCTTCCAACGCCTGATCCAAGCATTGTTTCGTGAAAGCCTGCTGGACCCCAGCACTCTCCTTTATGACGAACATGGCCATTGCTCGCTGACACTGGCTTGCCAGGCCCGATTGCGTTTCGAACATTTGCACCCTGGCCGCATGGCAAGCTGGGACCTGCGTGGCGAAGTCATCCTGTTGCGCGAAGGCCAGCCCGAACAGAAAATCCAGTTCCCCTCACAGTTGTTGACGTTGCTTAACGCCAGCCTCGAGTCGCCTGCCGACCGGGAAGTGCTAAACCGCCTCAACGTAGAGATCGACGACAGCTTCATCAACGACACCTTGTGCCTGGCCTTCCATGAGCAATGGACGCTCAAGCTGCATGCATCCCTGGGCCCGGAGCATCAAGACAATCTGCTGAGTCATCTCAAAAACAGCCCGAGCGTTATCAACCCGACTTCCGTGCTTGAACAGTGGGGAACACTGGGTCACCCATGGCATCCCAATTACAAGACCAAGCTGGGCCTGAATACCGAGCAAGTCATCGACTATTCGCCAGAGTTCGAAGCACGCTTCCCGGTGCTGCTGTGCGCGCTGCATCGCCAATTTGCCCATGTCGAAAAGTTGGCCGGTACCGCCGATTACTGGCAGTGGTGGAGCGAGCACTTCCCGCAAGCGGCACAGCAATTGACCGCAGTCCTGCAAGCACAGGGCCTTCAGGCAGGCGATTATCTGCCATTGCCCGCCCACCCCTGGCAGGCACGCCAGGAACTGCCCCAACTGTTCGCCAACGAAATCGGCGACAAACTGCTGGTGCTGACCGATATCGTCGCGTTTACCGCCCACCCCACCATGTCATTCAGAACCGTGTTGCCTGAAGGGCGTTGCGATGCGCCTATGGTCAAACTGCCCGTGTCGCTGCGACTGACCAGCGTGCAGCGCACCGTCTCACCGCGCTCAGCGCGCATGGGCCCACGGATCAGCCATTTGCTGCTGGCCATCCTGGAGCGCGAGCCTGCGATTCAGAAAATCCTCAGCATCGTTCCCGAGCGGATCGGTGTGCATTTCCAGCCACAACCGGCCAATGACGAGCACTCCCGCCACTTGGCGGTGCTCTATCGCGACAATCCCCAGAGCCAGCTCCAGCCGGACGAAATGGCCGTGCCGGTGGGCAGCCTGTTTGCCATTGATCAACACGGCCAGCCGCTGCTGCGCCAATGGGTGCGCCTGAGCCAAGGCAAGGACGACGCGGCGGCCATGCTCGCCTTCTTCCATGATTACGCGGCGATCAGTGTGCCGGCGCTGCTGGGCATGTATTTGCGCTACGGCATCGCGTTTGAGGCCCATCAACAGAACTCCTTCATGGTGATGGCCGCAGACGGACAATTGAGCCGTCTTCTGTTGCGCGACTTCGGCGATATCCGAATCGACCGCAAAACCTTGCACGCCCACGGCCTGGACATTGAACTGCACGACCCGAAGATGACGCTGTACGACGACGCAGGTTTCGTACGGGACAAGCTGCTGCACACCGTTTTCATGTGCCATCTGGGCGAGCTCATCCTGCTTGCCGCGCGCGACTTCGACATCCCCCAGGCGCTGCTCTGGAATGAACTGTCGGCTCAGGTCAGCCAGTGTTTTGACGACATGCGCTCGCAGGTTGATCCGCAGCGCTGGGCCACCGAGCGCAAAGCACTGCTGGAGCAAGCATGGCCGGCCAAGTCGTTCATGCGAATGCGTCTGCTGGAGAGTCATGCCGATATCGTCGGGCGGTTGCCTAACCCGTTGAGCGCGGCCGCCAATGCCGACTAACAACACAGCGCTGCGGCTGCTGGTGGTGATTCAGTTGGTGTCGATGGGGGCGATGGAAATGAGCGGCCCGTTCTGGCCGCTGCAAATCCAGAAGTTGCTGGGCACTGCAAATGCCCAGTACACCGGCCTGCTGTCTTCGCTGGTGTATGCCGGGCCGATGATGGCAGCGATGATTCTCACACCCATGTGGGGGAAGCTGGGCGACCGTACCGGCCATAAGCCCATGATCATCCGCGCGTTGCTGGCACTGGCGGTGTGCCAGGCGCTGGCTGCGATAACGCCTGATCCGTGGTGGCTGGTGGTCATCCGCGTGGTGCAAGGTGCGTTGGCCGGCTTCATCGCCGCAGCCCAAGCCTACGCACTGGCCTGCTGCGGCGACGGCGGACGGGGGCACATTCTTGCCAGGCTGCAATCAGCCACTGCTGTAGGCTCCCTGGCCGGACCGGTATTGGGCGGCTGGCTCATGGACATATCCGGTTTCGCATTGCTGTGCTACAGCGCCACCGTCGTCTGCCTGTTGTGCGCGATAATCAGCGCGTTTTTACCCAGCGACTCACCACGATCGAGACCTGCCCGCACGTCCAAGCCTGCCGCACTCCCCAGAGGCTGGATTGGCGCGATGCTGGGGATCATCGTATTGATCCAGGCAGCCAGGATGATGCCGCAACCGTTTTACGCCTTATATGTCGCCCAGGTTTTGCACGCGCCCGCGTGGCTGATCGGCGCCAGCTATGGCGCCAGTGCCTTGACCCTGGCACTGTCCGCGCCGTTGTGGGGCCGCCTGTTCGATCGACATCAGCCAGCCCATACGCTGCGCATCATCGAGTGGGTCACCTGGGCCTGCGCGCTCACGCTGGCCTGCACGGCGCTGGCCAGTGAGTGGTTGGGGTTCATCGCCAGCAGGCTGCTGTGGGGCGTGTGGCAGGGGGCTTTGTTGCCCGTGGCCTACACACTGATCGCCACTACCGTAGCGCACAGCCAGCAGGGTTTTGCCCTGGGCATGGGCAACAGCGCCGCGAAAGCTGGTGCGCTGTGCGGCGCATTGTTGGGCGGTATCGGCATGGGGTGGGTAGGCCTGGCACACAGCTTCTGGCTGGTCGCACTGACCTATGCCTTGGCCGCCGTGAGTATCCGCGCCATCCGTTCGTTTGCGCGAGCGCCTGAGACATCCGATTTTTCTGTCAATACTTCTAATAACTCTGAGACATGATCATGAACACATCGCAATGGGCAGTACTGCTGCCACTTCTTGGGTCAATAAGTGCCCCTGCCTGGGCCGATCAGACAGAGCAGACACAGGCAGCCCCGACCAGTCTGCAACTGCAGGCGACAGTGGTATCGGCCACGCGCAGCGAAACCAGCATTGCGCAGATTCCAGGCTCAGTGCAGGTGATCAATGAAGCGCAAATCCGCCAGCAGACCGGGGCAGGACGTCGGGTTGCAGATATCCTCGGCCAACTGGTGCCTGGCATTGCCCCTTCCAGCGGCGGCATGAGCAACTTCGGCCAGACGCTTCGCGGGCGCAATACCCTGATCCTGATCGACGGGGTTTCGCAAAACGCCACGCGCGATAACTTCCGCCAGCTCAACAGCGTGGCACCGGAAAGCATCGAGCGTATCGAAGTGATCTCCGGCGCCAGCAGCGTCTACGGCGCAGGCGCATCGGGCGGCATCATCAACATCATCACCAAACGCAACCAAGGTGAAGACCTGGCGTTCAGCAGCAAGATCGGCATGACCGCCGGCAACAACCTCAGCCACAAGGGGTTCGCTTACCAGGCGTTCCAAAGCGCCACCGGGCGCAAAGGCCCGGTGGACTGGTACCTCTCGGGCAACACCGTGCAGCGCAACGATCAGTTCGACGGTAATGGCAAGCGCATTCCCCAGGACACGTCCCAGGGCAGCAACATGGACACCGATACCTACGACCTGCAAGGTCGCTTCGGCTATGAGCTTGATGACGACAAGAAGATCAGCCTGTCGCTGCAAGACTACAAGGACGAACAAGACACCCGCTACACCAAGAACCCCCGCATCACCAGCAACGCAGTCGCCGTAAAAGGCCTGGACCTGGGCGACCAACCCTACACCCACAACCAGGCGGTCAACCTCAACTACGCCGACAAGGATTTCTACGGCCAGGGCCTGCAGATCGAAAGCTACTGGCGGCGGGCCGACGCCCTGTTCTTTCCAGACCTGTCCCGAGGCCGGGCAGGCGTGTCAGATAACAACAGCGTGCAGGACGTCTACGGCCTGCGTGCAGCGGTCGATACCCAGATGCCGGACATCGGCCCGGCAACGGGCAACCTGGTATGGGGCGCGGACTACGACCATGAAACCTCACGCCAGCGTGGCGACCAATACCGGGTCAATGGCCTGACCTACACGAAAACCGGTACCACGTTCGAACTGGGTCCAGATATCGAGACCACCACCAAAGCCATCTTTGGCCAGCTCTCCTACGACATCGACAACTGGACCTTGCGCGGTGGCGTACGTCGCGAATGGATTGAAAGCAAGGTCTCCGACAGCATCGCATACGGCGAAATCGTCCAGACCGGCAACCGCGCGACACTGCCCGGCGGCACGCTCAAATACGATGACACGCTCTATAACCTCGGTGCGGTGTACCACCTGACCGACAACCAGGATGTGTTCGTCAACTTCAGCCAGGGCTTTTCCCTGCCGGATATCCAGCGCTTCCTGCGTGACGTGAACAGCAAATACGATATCCAGGACCTCAATGCCCAGGCCTTGAAGGTCGACAGTTACGAGCTGGGCTGGCGTGGCGACTGGGACAAGTGGCAGGCCAGTGTCACCGCGTACGAAAACACCTCGGATGTCACGCAGTTCTATGATGCCAATGATCGTGTGCTGCGCCTGATCAATCAGAAAGAACGCGTGCGTGGCGTCGAAACCGGCCTGACCTATAACATCACCGACCAATGGTCCGTCGGTGGTACTTACGCTTACGCCAAAGGCGAGACCCAGCAGAACGGCAAGTGGATCGACCTGCCTGCCACCCGCATCTCCCCCGCCAAGACCACAGCGTTTGTCGGCTACGAGCGTGACGACTACAGCCTGCGCTTGCAGGGGATGCGCCTGGCCAATTATGACGCTGCGGCCAAGGACAACAACGGTCGCGATATCCAGGGCTACACCCTGGTCGACCTGCTGGGCTCGGTAAGGCTACCGGTAGGCCGCCTCGAAGGTGCGGTGTACAACCTCACCAACCGCAACTACCAGAACATGTTCGCCCAGGCCAACGCCCGCGCACCGTACCCGAATGCCGAGGGTCGTACCTTCAGCCTGAGTTACGCAGTGGATTGGTAACCGGTTGGTGCTGCACGCTTAAAACACAAACCCCGCCTTTTGGCGGGGTTTGTCATTTCCAGCGGCTTACCACATCAGATCATCAGGGATCTGGTAAGCGGCGTACGGATCATCCTCGTCCGGCACCTGGCTTTCGGTGAGGATGTTGAGCTGCACGATACGCTCCGGAGCGCGCTCCTGGATTTTAAGCGCCGCTTCCCGCGGGATCACCTCGTAGCCGCCGCCGTGGTGCACGATAGCCAGGGAGCCGTTGCTCAGCTTGTTGCGCATCAGCGTGTTGACCGACAGGCGCTTGACCTTCTTGTCATCCACGAAGTTGTAGTAGTCCTCGGTGGTCAGCTTGGGCAGGCGCGAGGTCTCGATCAGTTGCTTGACCTGGGCGGTACGCGCCTTGGCTTCGGCTTTTTCCTGCTGCTGACGGTTCAGCTCCTGGTCACGCTTGACCTTCTCGGCGTGTGCCTCAGCAGCCAGGCGCGCCTGGGTATCATCGACTTCGGCCTGGCCCTTGTGGACCAGGCGCTGCTGTTTCTGTTTCTCTTTGCCGACCTGCTTGGCCTGCTTTTGGTTGACCAGACCTGCTTTGAGCAACTGGTCGCGAAGGGAAAGGCTCATGGTGCTTACTCACTTAGGCAACTGCTCAACCGCAGTTGGACACATTCTTTTCCTGACGTTTGGCTTCACCCCAGAGGGCGTCCAACTCTTCGAGGGTGCAATCTTCTATGGGTTGGTGTGTATCGCGCAATGCCTGTTCGATAAATCGGAAACGTCGTTCGAACTTGGCATTGGCACCGCGCAAGGCAGTTTCCGGGTCGACCTTGAGGTGACGGGCCAGGTTGACCGCGGCAAACAGCAGGTCGCCGACTTCATCGGCGATGGCCGCCGCATCGTTATCGGCCATGGCTTCGAGCACTTCGTCCAACTCTTCGCGCACGTTGTCCACCACCGGCAACGCGGAAGGCCAGTCGAAACCAACCTGGCTGGCGCGCTTTTGCAATTTGGCCGCACGGGACAACGAGGGTAAGGCGGTGGGCACATCATCGAGTAGGGAGAGTTGCTCGGGAACGTCGGACTTTTCTGCGCGCTCCTCAGCTTTGATCTGCTCCCAGCGCTCCTTGACCTGTTCTTCGCTCAACTGCGGGATATCCAGCGGTGCGTACAGGTCGCCGGTTGGGAACACGTGAGGATGCCGGCGAATCAACTTACGAGTGATGCTGTCGATCACGCCGGCAAATTCGAAGCGCCCTTCTTCCCGGGCCAGTTGGCTGTAATACACCACCTGGAACAGCAGATCGCCCAGTTCGCCTTGCAGATGGTCAAAGTCGCCGCGCTCGATGGCGTCGGCCACTTCATAGGCCTCCTCCAGCGTGTGCGGGACGATGGTCGCGTAGGTTTGCTTGATGTCCCACGGGCAGCCGTACTGCGGGTCGCGCAGGCGGCTCATCAGGTGCAGCAGGTCTTCGAGTGAATACATCGTATCTCTTTCCGCTGAAAATCCAATGTGGGAGCTGGCTTGCCTGCGATGCTTGCGACTCGGTGCTTCAGTTAAACCGAGGTGATGCTATCGCAGGCAAGCCAGTTCCCACAGAAAACAACTCCACATGTCAGTCGGCTGTCATCCTGCTAATCATGGGGTGCGGTTGCGCCGGGTTTCGATGATGTTCGGCAACTGGGAAATCCGCCCCAGCAACCGTCCCAGTGCGTCCAGCCCCGGAATCTCGATGGTCAGGGACATCAATGCAGTGTTGTCTTCCTTGTTCGAACGGGTGTTGACCGCCAGCACGTTGATCCGCTCGTTGAGCAGCACTTGCGAGACGTCACGCAGCAAGCCGGAACGGTCGTAGGCACGGATGATGATGTCGACAGGGTAAGTGAGCACCGGCACCGGGCCCCAGCTGACCTGGATGATCCGCTCCGGTTCGCGCCCGCCCAGTTGCAGCACCGAGGCGCAATCCTGGCGGTGAATGCTCACACCACGGCCTTGGGTGATGTAGCCGACAATGGCGTCGCCCGGCAACGGCTGGCAGCAGCCGGCCATTTGCGTCATCAGGTTGCCCACGCCCTGGATCTGGATATCGCCACGCTTGCCCGGCTTGTAGCCAGTGGCTTTGCGCGGGATCAGCTCCAGCTGTTCGTTGCCGCGCTCAGGCTCGACCAGTTGCTGGGCCAGGTTGACCAGTTGCGCCAGGCGCAGGTCGCCCGCGCCGAGGGCGGCAAACATGTCTTCGGCGATCTTCATGTTGGCCTTTTCGGCCAGCTTGTCGAAGTCCACCTGAGGCAGGCCCAGACGCGCCAGTTCGCGTTCAAGCAAGGTCTTGCCGGCGGCGACGTTCTGGTCGCGCGCCTGTAGCTTGAACCAGTGGACGATCTTCGCCCGCGCCCGCGAAGTGGTGATGTAACCCAGGTTCGGGTTCAGCCAGTCGCGGCTCGGCGTACCGTGCTTGCTGGTGATGATCTCGACCTGTTCACCGGTTTGCAGGCTGTAGTTGAGCGGCACGATGCGCCCGTTGATCTTGGCGCCGCGGCAGTTATGCCCGATTTCGGTGTGCACGCGGTAGGCGAAGTCCAGCGGCGTGGCGCCCTTGGGCAAGTCGATGGCGTGGCCGTCAGGCGTGAAGATATAGACCCGGTCCGGCTCGATATCCACCCGCAGTTGTTCGGCCAGGCCGCCGATGTCGCCGAGTTCTTCGTGCCATTCCAGCACTTGGCGCAGCCAGGAGATCTTCTCTTCGTACTGGTTGGACCCGGCCTTGACGTCGGTGCCCTTGTAGCGCCAGTGCGCGCACACCCCCAGCTCGGCCTCTTCGTGCATGGCGTGGGTGCGGATCTGCACTTCCAGCACCTTGCCTTCAGGGCCGATCACGGCGGTGTGCAGCGAGCGGTAGCCGTTTTCCTTGGGGTTGGCGATATAGTCGTCAAATTCCTTGGGAATGTGCCGCCACAGGGTGTGGACGATACCCAGCGCGGTGTAGCAGTCGCGCATTTCCGGCACCAGCACGCGCACCGCACGCACGTCGTAGATCTGGCTGAAGGCCAGGCCCTTGCGCTGCATTTTGCGCCAGATGGAATAGATGTGCTTGGCGCGGCCGCTGATGTCCGCGTCCACGCCGGTGGCCTGCAGCTCCGAACGCAACTGGCCCATCACGTCGCTGATAAAGCGCTCGCGGTCCAGGCGCCGCTCATGCAGCAGCGTGGCGATCTGTTTGTACTGGTCAGGTTCCAGGTAGCGGAAGGACAAATCCTCCAGCTCCCACTTGATATGGCCGATGCCCAGGCGATGGGCCAGCGGCGCGTAGATGTCGAAGACTTCGCGGGCCACACGGTTGCGCTTTTCATCATCGGCGGTCTTCACCGCACGGATCGCGCAGGTACGCTCGGCCAGCTTGATCAGGGCGACGCGCACATCGTCGACCATCGCTACCAGCATTTTGCGCAGGTTTTCTACCTGGCCCTGGGTGCCCAGCACCATGGACTGACGCGGGCTGAGGCTGGCACTGATGGCGGCCATGCGCAGCACGCCGTCGATCAGCTTGGCCACCACCGAACCGAAACGCTGGCCAACGGTGGCCAACGGAATATGCCCTTCGCGCACGCCGCGATAGAGCACGGCGGCGATCAGCGAATCCTGGTCCAGCTTGAGATCGGCGAGGATCTCGGCGATTTCCAGGCCAGTGCGAAAACTTGAAGTGCCTTCGGCCCACAGGTTCTTGGCCGCATTGTCTTGCTGTTCAGACTCACGAGCGAACTCGCAGGCTGCTTTCAAGGCTTCACGGTCCAGTGCCGGGTCGACACTGACGGCATGATCCAGCCATGCCTCGAGATTGATACTGCCGTCGGTGTTGATCGGCTGGTGTGCTCTCACCTGTACCATCTTGCTTACCTTCCCTACGACGCACCTTCGATGCGCCAAAATCATCGCCGACTTTACTGCGAGCTCCGTGGCAGTGTTCAGGCCCTGGAGAACGCAGGCCAGTCGGATTAAACGGGCATCCTAGCCCGCTTCAAATAACGCCATGGCCTCGACATGCGCGGTCTGCGGAAACATGTCGAGGATCCCGGCACGCTTTAGCCGGTAGCCTTGCTTGACCAACTCAACCGTGTCCCGCGCCAGCGTGGCTGGGTTGCAGGACACATACACCAGGCGCTTGGCCCCCAAGGCGGCAAGTTTGCGCACAACCTCCAGGGCACCATCGCGGGGTGGGTCCAAGAGTACCGCAGAAAAGCCCTGTTTGGCCCATTCTGCGTCGGTCAAAGGCTGGGACAAATCGGCCTGAAAAAACTGTGCGTTATGCAAATGGTTGCTGACGGCATTGAGGGCCGCACGGTCCACCATGGCCTGTACGCCCTCCACCGCCACCACTTCGCGTACGTGGCGAGCCAGTGGCAGGGCGAAGTTGCCCAGGCCGCAAAACAGGTCCAGTACCCGTTCGTCGGCTTGTGGCGCCAGCCATTGCAGCGCTTGGGCGACCATCGCCTGGTTGACCCCGGCGTTGACCTGCACAAAGTCGCCCGGCCGGTACGCCAGCTCCAGATCCCACGCCTCCAAACGGAAGCCCAAGGCCTGACCCGGCTCGACGGGCTCCGGCTGCCCTTCCCCGTGCAGCCACAATTGGGCGTCATGGAAGGTGCAGAATTCCTTGAGGATCTGCAGGTCAGCCTCGGACAACGGCGCCATATGCCGCAGCAACACGGCGATGGACGAACCGCTGAACAACTCGACATGCCCCAACGCCTGCGGTTTACTCAAGCGACGCAGCATCGTTGGCAAACGCTGCATGATCGGTTGCAAGGCCTGTACCAGCACCGGGCAATCATCGATAGCGACGATGTCCTGACTGGCCACGGCGCGAAAACCCACTTCGAGTTTCTTTGCCTTGGCGTCCCAACGTACGGCCACACGGGCGCGGCGCCGATAACCGAACTCCGGCCCGCTCAACGGCGCTGCCCACTCCTGTGGCTCGACACCGGCCACCCGGGACAATTGCTCGGCAAGCATGCGCTGTTTCAGGGCAAGTTGTTCTTCATGGGGCAGGTGCTGCACGCTGCAACCGCCGCAGCGGCCAACATGGGCGCAGGGTGCCGGGCGACGCAACTCGCTGGCCTGGAACACCCGCTCGGTGCGCGCCTCGACCACTTTGCCATGGGCGCCCAACACCCGTGCTTCCACCTCTTCGCCGGCCAACGCACCGTTCACAAACCAGGTGCGGCCTTCAAAGAACACGATGCCCCGGCCATCATTGGCCAGACGCTCGATGGTCAGGCGCTGTTTCTTGCCCACGGGTATCTGTGGGGCCCGGCTGCCGCCCGTCGGTTGGAAGCGCAGGCCTCTCTCGTGCTTGGCCATCAGTTGGGTTCGTCGAAAATGCCGGTCGACAGGTAACGGTCGCCTCGGTCACAGATGATCGCGACGATCACCGCGTTTTCCACTTCTTTGGACAAGCGCAACATACCGGCCACGGCGCCACCGGAGGACACGCCGCAGAAGATGCCCTCTTCACGGGCCAGGCGGCGCGTGGTGTCTTCGGCTTCGCGCTGGGCCATGTCGATGATGCGGTCTACCCGCGTCGCGTTGTAGATCTTCGGCAAATACTCTTCGGGCCAACGACGAATACCCGGGATGGCCGCGCCTTCCATCGGTTGCAGGCCGACGATCTGGATCGCCGGGTTCTGCTCCTTGAGGTAGCGCGAGTTGCCCATGATGGTACCGGTGGTGCCCATGGAGCTGACGAAGTGAGTGATGGTGCCCTGGGTCTGGCGCCAGATCTCCGGGCCGGTGCTGGTGTAGTGCGCCTCGGGGTTGTCGCCATTGGCGAACTGATCGAGCACCACGCCACGGCCTTCGGCGGCCATGCGCTCGGCAAGATCACGGGCGCCTTCCATGCCTTCTTCCTGGGTCACCAGGATCAGCTGGGCGCCATAGGCGGTCATCGCCGCCTTGCGCTCGGCGCTGCCGTTGTCGGGCATGATCAGCACCATCTTGTAACCCTTGATCGCTGCGGCCATGGCGAGGGCGATCCCGGTGTTACCCGAGGTGGCTTCGATCAGGGTGTCGCCGGGTTGGATCTGCCCACGCAACTCGGCGCGGGCGATCATCGACAGCGCCGGGCGGTCTTTGACCGAGCCGGCCGGGTTGTTGCCCTCGAGTTTGAGCAACAGGGTATTGCTGGTTTCACCCGCCATGCGTTGCAAGCGGACCAGGGGCGTGTTGCCGACACAATCGGCGATTGTTGGGTACTGCAAGGTCATGGCGTATTCGCAATCCAGACTGCGGGGCGCACATCATACCGGGAAAGGCCGGCGGGCCATATCACGCAAAGTGTGGTGCTTATGGCTTAAAGGCATAAGCCGGGTTTATGTCGGGTCGCCATGGTTGCGCTGGAATACTTCATCGCCCATCGCAGCAATCTGCCCTTCGATCAGCGCTTCAAAGGGTTTGAGCAGTGGCTCGAAGGACGTCGGCGCTTCCAATACCTGCAACGCTTGCGTGATCGCTTCGACCGTCGACAAGGCGCCAGGCCCCGGCGCCTTGCGCAAGCGATAGCGGGAAACGCTGCCTTCAGCCAACGTCACCCGGGGCAATGCCGCCAGCAAAGGGTTGAGGTGCAGCAGTTTGCGCGCCTTGCGCCAGGTGCCATCGGGAACCACCAACAGCAGTGGCTGATCGTCAGGTGCGTAGGCGTGCAGCGGCTCGGCGTCATCCGCCGGAAACAACAGGCGTGCCCGATAGCCAGGCGGGTTCAATAGCGTCGCAAGGTCATCAAACACCTCCCCCACCACCAACTGCGCGTTGTTCAGGCCCAACGCCGCCAACCGTGCAGTATTGAGCGCATGGCCGACCTCGCTCGGGTGCTGCAACACCAACACACGAGTGCGGCTGTCAAGGTGGGGGATCAGCGCACAAAGGCAGTGCGTGGTCGGGCGCAGGCAGCGCGGGCAATGGGGTCGGGACATGGTGTTTTCAGGCCTGGTTGAGCTGGGTCTTGAGCAAATCGCGGAAGGTCTGGATCAGTGGCTCGCGGCTGCGGCCACGGCGCATGATCAGCGAAAACGGCGCCTGGTAGCCGAAGGTCGCCGGCAGCAAAACGCGCAGGTCGCCCTTGTCAGCCCAGGCCTGGGCGTAGTGTTCGGGCAGGTAGCCAATATAAGCGCCCGACAGCACCAGAATCAGTTGCGCCTCCATACTTTCCACCGTGGCAGCGCTGTGCTTGAAGCCGTGGCGCGCCAACTCCGCCTGGCTCCAGTAACCCCGCCCGACCATGCGTTGCTGGGTGATCACTTGTTCCGGGATGCGCCGCTCGTTGAACAATGGGTGCCGGGTGCTGCAATACAACCAGTGCTGTTCGCGGTACAGCGGCATGTAGACCAGCCCGCTCATGCGGTTGGAAAACGCACCGATGGCCAGGTCCAGGCGGTTGTCCTGCACCCCCAGTTGCAATTCGTAGGGGCTCATCACCGACAGGTGCAAATGCACTGCCGGGTGCTCCAGGCTGTAGGCGCCAATCACTTCGGCGAACGGCAAGGCCTTGTCGCTGACGGTGGAGTCGAGCACTCCGAGCTTGAGGGTGCCGCGCAATTCGCCTTTCAACGCAGCGGCGTATTGCTCGAAACCTTCGAGTTCGCCCAACAGGCGCAGGGTTTCCTGATGAAACAGCTCACCCTTGCTGGTCAGGCTGAAGCCGCCACGGCCACGATGGCACAGCACCAGGCCCAAGGCTGACTCGAGTTGGCTCATGTAGGTGCTGATGGCCGACGTCGACAGGTTGAGCTCATGCTGGGCGTTGGCAAACCCTTGGTGGCGCACGACGCTGACGAAGATGCGCAGGAGTTTCAGGTCGGGCAAGGCGTTGGCCATGGGGGCTCCAGTGAAGCGTGACGCAGAGCATCACAGGATGCATCCCCACGCAGAGCGTGGGAACGATCAACTGTAGGAGCGAGCTTGCTCGCGAAAAACCTGAGGACGCCGCGTACATTCTGGGGCTGCGCATCATCGTTGACGTTTTTCGCGAGCAAGCTCGCTCCTACAGGGATCAGGGAGTTTAACTCAGGCTTTAGTTTAGAAAAATCTGAACTAAGTATTTGCCTCTGCCGATTCTTCCTAAGCCAGGCTTTTCGCAGAATCGGCCATCAATAAACAAAACAACGATGAGGCAATCCCGTGGACAAGATTTTCCACCAACCACTGGGCGGCAACGAAATGCCGCGCTTCGCCGGCATCGCCACCATGATGCGTCTTCCCCACCTGCAAACCGCCAAGGGCCTGGACGCCGCCTTCGTCGGCGTGCCTCTGGATATCGGCACCTCGCTGCGCGCCGGTACGCGCTTCGGCCCACGGGAAATCCGCGCCGAGTCGGTGATGATCCGTCCCTACAACATGGCCACCGGCGCCGCACCGTTCGACTCACTGTCGGTGGCCGATATCGGCGACGTGGCGATCAATACCTTTAACCTGCTCGACGCGGTGCGCATCATCGAAGAGGCCTACGACGAGATCCTCGAGCACGACGCCATCCCCCTGACCCTGGGTGGCGACCACACCATCACCCTGCCGATCCTGCGGGCGATCCACAAAAAACATGGCAAGGTCGGGCTGGTGCACATCGATGCCCACGCCGACGTCAACGACCATATGTTCGGCGAGAAAATTGCCCACGGCACCACCTTCCGCCGCGCCGTGGAAGAAGGCTTGCTCGATTGCGACCGCGTGGTGCAGATCGGCCTGCGCGCCCAGGGATATACCGCCGAAGACTTCAACTGGAGCCGCAAGCAAGGCTTCCGCGTGGTCCAGGCCGAAGAATGCTGGCATCACTCCCTCGCGCCGCTGATGGCCGAAGTGCGAGAAAAAGTCGGCGGCGGCCCGGTGTACCTGAGCTTCGACATCGACGGCATCGACCCCGCCTGGGCACCCGGCACCGGCACCCCGGAAATCGGCGGGCTGACCACCATCCAGGCCATCGAAATCATCCGTGGCTGCCAGGGCCTCGATCTGATTGGTTGCGACCTGGTAGAAGTTTCGCCGCCTTACGACACCACCGGCAATACCTCGTTGCTGGGCGCCAACTTGCTGTACGAGATGCTCTGCATACTGCCTGGCGTCGCGCATCGCTGATAAGGCGAACGCGCTGAGAACAAAAAAAACCGCGTCTTCACACTCACAACCAAGGGGGTCGCACAGATCCCCGACAACGATGTACCTGACTTTCGCTCGCGTGTTTACCGAGCCAGCTGCCGCCTGATCGCCCATAAAAAATATAATCGGAGAACCGCCGTCATGGCTTTGGATTTATTCGTCGTACTCATCTACGCCGCCGGCATGCTGGTGCTCGGCTACTACGGCATGCGTCGCGCCAAGACCCACGAAGACTACCTGGTCGCCGGCCGCAACCTCGGCCCATCGCTGTACATGGGCACCATGGCCGCCACGGTGCTGGGCGGTGCCTCCACCGTCGGCACCGTGCGCCTGGGATATGTGCATGGTATTTCGGGTTTCTGGCTGTGCGCCGCGCTCGGCGCGGGCATCATTGCCCTGAACCTGTTCCTGGCCAAGCCCCTGTTGAAGCTGAAAATCTTCACCGTCACCCAGGTCCTGGAAAAACGCTACAACCCCATGGCCCGCCAGGCCAGCGCGGTGATCATGCTGGCCTACGCCCTGATGATCGGCGTGACCTCGATCCTGGCCATCGGCACCGTGCTGCAAGTGCTGTTCGACCTGCCGTTCTGGATGTCGGTACTGGTGGGCGGCGGCGTGGTGGTGGTGTATTCGACCATCGGTGGCATGTGGTCGCTGACCCTCACCGATATTGTGCAATTCGTGATCAAGACCGTCGGCCTGATGTTCATCCTGTTGCCGATCTGCCTGTACCGCGTCGGCGGCTGGGATGAACTGGTGGCCAAGCTACCAGCGTCAAACTTCAGCTTCACCGCGATCGGCTGGGACACGATCATCACCTACTTCATGATCTACTTCTTCGGCATCCTGATCGGCCAGGATATCTGGCAACGGGTCTTCACCGCCCGTGACGAAAAGGTCGCCCAGTACGCAGGCACTTTTGCCGGCTTCTATTGCATCCTGTACGGCCTGGCCTGTGCGCTGATCGGCATGGCTGCCCATGTGCTGATCCCTGACCTGGACAACGTCAACAATGCCTTCGCCGCGATCGTCAAAGCTTCGCTGCCGGACGGCATTCGCGGCCTGGTCATCGCCGCCGCGCTGGCCGCCATGATGTCCACCGCCAGCGCCGGCCTGCTCGCCGCCTCCACCGTATTGACCGAAGACCTGCTGCCCCGCCTGCGCGGCGGCAAGGCGTCGAGCCTGCGCATCAACCGCCTGTTCACCCTGTTGACCGGCGTTGCCGTGCTGGGTATCGCATTGGTGGTGAACGATGTGATCAGCGCCCTGACCCTGGCCTATAACCTGTTGGTGGGCGGTATGTTGGTGCCCTTGATCGGCGCGATCTTCTGGAAGCGCGCGACCACCTCGGGCGCAATCACGTCCATGAGCCTGGGCTTTATGACCGCGCTGGTATTTATGTTCAAGGATGGGTTGGATGCAAATACGCCGATCTACTACAGCCTGGCGGTGGCGCTGGTGAGCTTTGTACTGGTGAGTTTGCTGTCGCGTCGGCCGGCCAAGGTGGCGGCTGCGGTGGTTTGAGCTATAACAAGGGCGGGGATATTTTTTTCAGCGGGCGCGACGTCGGAGGTCGCGCCCGTTTTTTTCGCCTGGTGCAAAACAACTGTGGGAGCGGGCTTGCTCGCGAAAGCGGTGTGTCATTCAACCTTATTTTGGCTGATACACCCTATTCGCGAGCAAGCCCGCTCCCACATTTTTTAGACCGCGTGATTAGCGGCGACGTGGCCGACGTTGCTCGTCATCCGTGCGAATCGGCACCGGTTGCAGCGGAGGCTCGATCAAGCCCAATGCAACGCCGAGGTCGTGGAGCCAGTTTTGGATTTTCTCTTTCATGATTGCCCCCTTTGAGGGTAGTGCTGGCCGGCGTGAGTACTGTCGCCGTTTCCTACAGTGATAGTAGCCCTAAGTCCTAGGTAATGCTTGAAGGAAACCACAACGAACTATTACTGAATTGATCCGAATCCTGACGGATCGTTCAAGCAATGGCACGTGTGTCTTGCACGCATCGCGGGTTGCCGTCTTGCTGCAGGTCGATCCATGCATTGAGGTTAGCGCCGAGCATGCCCTTTCGCCACATCAGCCAGGTGGTCGCAGTGGCAAAAGGCCCAGTCAGCGGATGAACGGACACGCTGTCCTTGCCGGGCAGGCTTGCGAGCATGGACTCAGACATCAACGCCACGCCGGAACCTGCGATCACGCAGGCGAGCATGCCTTGGTAGGACTCGATCTCGATCGCCCGCCCCATCGCCACACGCTCATGGGAAAACCAGGTTTCCAGGCGCGTGCGGTAGGCGCAACTGCGCCGGAACGTGAACACTGCACGGCCCGCCACATCCTGGGGGCCACGCACCGGCGGATGATCGGCCTCGCAAATCAGCACCAGGCGCTCTTCGCACAGCGGTACGCCATCCAGGGTGGCGATGGTCAGCGGGCCGTCGACGAAGGCTGCGTCCAGGCGCCCGGTAATCAGCCCTTCCAGCAACTCCCCGCTGGGCGCCGACTGCACCTGCAGATTCACCATGGGGTAAGTCTTGTGATAGCGCGCCAGCAGCTTCGGCAAATGAACCGCGGCGGTGCTGTACATGCTGCCCAATACGAAATCACCAGCCGGTTGCCCGCCTTGTACGGCGCCGTGGGCTTCATCGTGCAGCGCCAGCAGGCGGGTGCTGTAGTCCAGTAGTACCTTGCCTGCCGGAGAAAGCTGCAAACGCTGGCGCTCGCGCACGAACAGGTCGACACCCAGTTGCTCTTCCATTTGTTTAAGCCGGGTCGACAGATTTGAGGGAACGCGGTGCAGGCGCTCAGCGGCGCGGGTGATGGAGCCCTCTTCCGCCACGGCCTGGAAAATGCGCAATTGACTGAACTCCATTACTTTCTCCAAAACTGAACAAGTTACTCACTATTATTCAATTTTACAGAAAGTCAATCCGTCTTAGCCTGCAAGGCATTCGCTTCTTTGCAGGAAACCTGACCATGTCCCCGCTGATTCGTTTACTCGCCAGCTTCGTCGCCCTGATGATGGCCATGGGCATTGGCCGCTTCGCCCTGACTCCGCAAATGCCGCATTTGCTCAGTGAAGGCCAGATCGACCTGACCGGCGCCGGCCTGATCGCAGCCGCCAATTACCTGGGCTATTTTGTCGGCGCGGTGGACTCGATCTTTGCCCGCAGCCATCAGCATGTGCGCGGGCGCCTCTACGGCGGGCTGTGGTTGTGCGTATTGCTGACCCTGGCGTCCTACTGGGCTAACGGGTTCTGGCCGCATTTGTTGCTGCGTTTCGGCACCGGGGTCGCCAGTGCCTGGGCCCTGGTGATGATTACCAGCCTGAGCCAGCCACTGGCGATTGCCGCCGGCCGCCCGCGCCTGGGTGCGCTGGTGTTTGCTGGGCCGGGGTTGGGGATTGTGCTGACGGGGCTGCTGGCGCTGGTGTCGAACCTATCAGGGCAAAGCTCTGCCGCGCTGTGGTTGATCTACGGGACGGTGGCGCTGGTGATGTTGCTGGCGATCCTGCCGTTTCTACCCAAGCCGACCCTCACCGTGACACAGCCCACCAGCGCGGGGAGCAACGGCAGCATCGCGCACTTGTGCTGTATCTATTTCTTGTACGGCCTGGGCTACATCATCCCGGCGACTTTTCTGTCGCAGATGGCCAGCGCTCAATTCAACGGGGCCTGGCAGGCCGATCTGTTCTGGCCCTGCTTTGGCCTGGCGGCCGCGCTGGGAGTGGGGGTGGCCAGCCTGCGCCGCAAGCACCCGAACACCACCCGTCGCTGGCTGATGGCGACTTTATGGCTGCAAGCGGCCGGGGTATTTGCCTGCCTGCTGGGCAATGGCTGGGGCTTGGCGCTGGGCGTGTTGCTGTGCGGTGCGCCATTTTTGGCCTGCATGCAGTTGGTGATGGCGCGATTAAGGGAGGTCGCACCCCATGGCTACCAACGCAGCACGGGGCTGCTGACCGCCAGCTTCGCCGTCGGCCAATTGAGCGGGCCACTATTGGCGTCGGTCAGCAGCCACCTCAGTGGCGGCCTGCAACCGGCGTTGGTCGCTGCCGGTACCGGGTTGTTATTAGCAGGTTCAGTACTGATCAACCGCCCTCTACCGCCACAGCCGATTTGCACACAAATGGCCAACAGTGCAGCAAATGGCGGTTAGGCACGTGCCCCACGCCATGTCCATCAGCGCCAACCCAGCGGACCAGCCTTGAAGCGTGGCCCAGTTGCTCAGGTCATAGGTGCCGTAGGCCACCAGGCCAAGCAAGGCGCCCAAACGCGCAGCGCGCTGCCAACTGGCGCTGGGCAAGATAACCAGCACCACGCAACCGAGGACGTACAGGAGATAGAACAATACGGCAGGCAACAGGCGTGGCTGATCAAGCATCAGCGCGCCAAGCAGGGATTTGTAGGTGGGCCCCATGAGCACACCGAGCCAAAGGCCGTCGAGGACCAGGAAGGCGAGCAAGGTACCGAGGTAGGCATACAACGACTTTCTTGACATGAGCAAGCCCTACTGTGAAGGCAAGCTTGTTGTGGCGAGCAAGCTTGCTTGCGTTGGGGTGCGAAGCGCCCCCAAAAAAGCTTGCGACTGCTACGCAGTCGAGCGGGAGCAAGCTCCCTCGCCACAACAAGCTCGCTCCTACAGGAGAGCGAAGCGTACTCAGCTTAGTTCAATGCGATCCGCATGAATCACGATCTGGCCCTGCTTGTAGAGCGCACCAATGGCCTTCTTGAAGTTGCCCTTGCTCACGCCGAACAAGTTACTGATCACCGCCGGGTCGCTTTTGTCGCTGACCGGCAGGCTGCCATTGTTGTCGCGCAACTTGGCGAGGATCTTCGAGTTCAGGCTGGAGGCCGCTTCCTGGCCCACCGGCTGCAGGCTCAGGCTGATGTTGCCATCGGCGCGGATCTCTTTGATAAAGCCCTTCTCTTCCTTGCCCGGGCGCAGGAACTTGAACACTTCGTTCTTGTGGATCAAGCCCCAGTGCTTGTTGTTGATGATCGCCTTGAAGCCCATGTCAGTGGCTTCGGCCACCAGCAGGTCGACTTCCTGGCCCACCTGATAGTTCGCCGGCGTCTTGTCCAGGTAACGGTCAAGGCGAGCGGTGGCGGTGATGCGCTTGGTGTGCTTGTCGAGGTAGACGTGCACCACGCAATATTCACCCGCGGTCATCTGGCGTTTTTCTTCCGAATAAGGCAGCAGCAGATCCTTGGGCAAACCCCAATCAAGGAAGACGCCAATGCTGTTGACTTCCACAACTTTCAAACTGGCGAATTCACCGACTTGAACTTTGGGCTTTTCGGTGGTGGCGATAAGTTTGTCATCGCTGTCCAGATAAATGAAAACGTTGAGCCAGTCTTCATCTTCACTGGGAATATCTTTAGGGATATACCGATTAGGCAAGAGGATTTCCCCATCTTGCGCACCATCGAGGTACAAACCAAAGTTAGTGTGCTTGACCACTTGCAAGCTGTTGTAGCGCCCGACTAAAGCCATTTCCAATACCCTCATTGCGTGGGCGGCATTCTACCCGAGTTGTGCCCTGCACGCGCACGCGCCTGAAAAATCGCGGCTGGCATGGCGTTCCAGTGGCATCGCCCCACTCGTCTGATCGTTCGGTTCACTTTGAGCAGGCCATCAGCGTGTCCAAAGGCGTTGGGTTTCCAGCTAAAACAGTAAGTTAGCGCTTTATTTCAGCGCTGAACTTCGGCTATTTCCAGCCGCGAGCACTTATTCTCGAGGGATATTTGCCAAGCAATTGTAAAGTATTTACTGTACGATAGCTGGCCAAGTTAATTTTCTACAGGTTAGTGGCCGCCATGCGTGTAAAAGCATCCAACAGCAAAGCAAAGCCAGCTCCCGCCGTTGAAACCAGCGAATCGATCAACAGCCAGATTGCTGCGTTCCTCAAGTCCGGCGGCGAAATCCAGCAAATTGCCAAGGGCGTGAGCGGCCAGACTTTCGGCCCGTCCAAGCAGATCAGCCTGGGCAAGAAGTAATAGTCATACCCGCGCACTGCATCTGGTCCCTAAGCGTCTTGCCTTCGAGGCGCTAGGACTAGAGTTGCCACCCCCTCCCGACACCCTCAATACGCAGCTAATCGACGAACGGGCCTCAATGCCTGGCATTCGCCGGTATCCTTGCACACGTCTAGCACGGGCATCTGCCTGAATCTTTCCGTTACTGCTCCTCGCTTTTCATGGAGTGAAGCATGCTTAAACGCTGTATTTTCGTGGTCAGCATCCTGGTCGCCAGCCCTTTGGCCGAAGCGCATATCTTCCAGCGCGAATTGGGTGACTTCGACCTGAAATTAGGTACAACCCCCAGCCGCACCATGGCCCAGGGCCTGGTCAAGCCGACCGCCCCTGGCAGCGACTCGTTCCACGGAGGCCTGGACCTTACCCACGACAGCGGCCTGTATTTCGGCCAGTTTTCCCCGAACATGGGCCTGTCGTCGGCCAATAACCTTGAAGTCGACTCCTACATGGGCTTCAAGCGTCCGTTCGACCAGACCCTGGGCTATGAAGTCGGCTTGATCCACTACAGCTACCCCAAGGTCAGCCCCCTCGACAGCCAGGAGTTCTACGGCGGGCTGAACCTGTTGGGCAACCGCTTTGGCGTGTCCTTCAGCAACGACCCCGACCGCCAGGACAGTACCCTGTTTGCCGACCTGGGCGGCACCCAGCCTTTCGGCATCGGCGTCAGCATGAAGTACACCACCCATCAACTGGGCACACCGGTCTCGGTAGAGAACGGCGCCATCAGCAGTTTCAGCGATTGGTCGGTACAGTTTTCCCGGGCCTGGAAAGGCATTGACCTGGACCTCATCTACAGCGGCTCCAGCCTCAGCGGCAGTGACTGCTCGGCCTACTCCGGACACAATTCGCAATGTGACGGGCTGTTGACCTTGAAGGCCGCACGGTCGTTTTATTGATGGGCTGAACTGTCGCGCCCCGCGCAGGTTCACATGCATTAACGCCCTCCATGCAAGGACCTGCCCATGTTGCGCCGGCTTAAATTCCTGGTGGTACTGCTGACCCTGAGCCTGGTGCTTGCCGGCTGCAATCGCGTGGGCCTGGCCTACCGAAACCTCGACGTGATCATCCCCTGGACCCTCAACGACTACCTGGACATGAATGCCGGGCAGAAGAGCTGGTTCAACGACACCCTCAAGGAACACCTGGCCTGGCACTGCACCACTCAATTGCCTGGCTACCTGGACTGGCTCGACCGCCTGCAACAGATGGTCGACAGCAACCAGGTCACCGACGCCGCATTGCAAACCCGTACAGTCGAAGCCAAACAGGCAATTGCCGAGATTGCGCGGGAAATCACGCCCTCAGCCGTGCAATTGCTGCAAGGCCTGGACGATCAGCAGGTCAAGGACATGAGCGATGCTCTGGCCAAGGACCTGCGCAAACGCCAGGACGAATACCTCAAGCCACCACTGGCTCAACAAATCAAGGAACGCGCCGAGCGTATGAGCAAGCGCCTGGACGCCTGGATCGGCCCGTTGAGCCCAGGCCAGCAAAACCGCGTCACGGCCTGGTCGGCCGAGTTGGGCGCGCAAAACCAAGCGTGGATCGGCAACCGCGCCCATTGGCAGGCGCAATTTATCGAGGCGCTGCAACAACGCCACAATGCCGATTTCCCGCAGAAAATCCAGCAACTGCTGGTGGATCGCGAAAGCCTGTGGACCCCACAATACCGCGCCGCCTATGCACAGACCGAAGCCGCCGCGCGCAGCTTGCTCATTGATGTGATGGCCCAAAGCTCCCCAGCGCAGCGCCTGAAACTCACCCAGAAAATCGACAAAGTCCGCAGCGACTTCCAGGCGCTCAAATGCCTGAAAAGCGCACAGTCTTGATGGATGCTTGCGGTCAGAACCATAGGCGCACGCCAACCACCCAGTGCAGTTGGTTAACGTCTTCGCCTTCGTCCCGTGCGTATTGCGCAGTCTGGCCATAAGTGCGGTTCCAGCTGAGCCCGACATAAGGCGCAAACTCGCGGCGAACTTCGTAGCGCAAACGCAAGCCCAGGTCACTTTCCGCCAAGCCCGAACCAACGCCACGTTGCGAATCGTTCTGCGCATAAAAATTGAGTTCGGCGGTGGGCTGCAGGATCAGGCGATTGGTGAGCAGAATGTCGTAGTCACCCTCAAGGCGTGCGGCGGTATGCCCCGATTCGCCGACAAACAACGTGGCTTCGGCCTCGAAGTTGTAGAGCGCCATGCCTTGTAGGCCAAAGGCCGCCCAAGTCTGGCTGGCACCGGGCTTGAAGTCCTGACGCACGCCGCCGACCACGTCCCACCACGGGCCGATAGCGTGCCCCCATAACGCTTGGGCTTCGGCGCTTTCAGTGCGGCCGGCGCTGCGTTCGCCTTCACTGCGTAGCCACAGCCGGTCGATGTCACCACCGACCCAACCCTTGATGTCCCAACTCTGCGCGTTGCCGTCGCCGCCCTGCCATTCCAACTGGTTGATCAGCAGCATCGAGTTCACGCCGCTGTCGTGCACCTGATGCCCTCCCGGCGCGTTGTACACCGCTGCGCGGTCTGCGTCGGTCAGCGCCGGAATCGGCGTACGGCTTTGCGTCAGCGCGGGCGTCGCCGGGCTCATGCCCTGAAATTCATCCTCGGCCGCCAACGCCCATGGGGCGAACCCCAGCGTGGCGAAAGCGATGCAAAGGGACGAGACGCAACGGTTCATGCTCGCTTCCTTATTCATGCACGCGCACCTCGCGGAACATGCCCATTTCCATGTGGTACAGCAGGTGGCAGTGATAGGCCCATCGCCCCAGGGCATCGGCGGTGACGCGGTAACTGCGACGGGAGCCCGGTGGCATGTC
Source organism: Pseudomonas sp. GW823-FHT02F05 (assembly GCF_058797315.1). NCBI lineage: Bacteria > Pseudomonadati > Pseudomonadota > Gammaproteobacteria > Pseudomonadales > Pseudomonadaceae > Pseudomonas > Pseudomonas sp. GW823-FHT02F05. The sequence goes on along the minus strand of NZ_JBXAJM010000024.1, from coordinate 52,120 downwards.
GATGGTGTGTTTGCGCACCAGGAACTGGCCGTTTTCGTCCTCCAGGTCGCTCCATAAGCCATGCAGGTGAATCGGGTGGGCCATCATGGTGTCGTTGACCAGCACCACCCGCACGCGCTCGCCATAAGTCAGTTGCAAAGGCTCGGCATCGGAAAACTTCACGCCATTGAACGACCAGGCGAACTTTTCCATATGCCCGGTGAGATGCAATTCGACGGTGCGCGAGGGATCGCGGCCATCGGGGTCTTCAAAGGTACTGCGCAGGTCGGCATAGGTGAGCACCCGGCGGCCATTGTTGCGCAGGCCGATTCCAGGGTCGTCCAGCTTGGGCATCGGGTTCATCCCCTGCATGTCTACCAGCGGGTTGTTCTGCTCGCTGGCCGGGTGTTTCTGCATCGCCATCGCGCCCATGGCGCTGTGATCCATGCCTTCCATGCCCGGCATATCGGCCATGGCACCATGGTCCATGCCGCCCATGCCCATGTCATCCATCGTCAGCCACGGGCGCGGATCAAGCGGCGGTACTGAGGCGGTCGCACCCATCTGCCGGGCGAGGGTGCCACGGGCATAGCCTGTGCGGTCCATGGACTGGGCAAACAGGGTATAGGCCTCTGCCACAGGCTCGACCAGCACATCGTAGGTTTCCGCCACGGCGATACGGAACTCGTCGACGCTTACCGGCTTCACCGGCTGGCCATCCGCGGCGATGACGGTCATCTTCAACCCAGGAATGCGCACATCAAAATAGGTCATCGCCGAGCCATTGATAAAACGCAGGCGAATCGTTTCCCCCGTCTTGAACACTCCGGTCCAGTTCTGCCCAGGCGGCTGGCCGTTGAGCAAGTAGGTGTAGGTCTCGCCGCTGACGTCCGCAAGGTCGGTGGGGTTCATCTTCATTTGCGCCCACATCAGCCGGTCGGCAGCCGTGGCCGACCAGCCCTGCTTGCCCACATCCCGGATAAAATCGCCCAGGGTGGGTTTGTGCAGGTTGTAGTAATCGGACTGCTTTTTGAGGGTTTTCATCAGGGCGACGGGGTCTTCGTCGGTCCAGTCCGACAGCATCACCACGTAATCGCGCTGGTAGCTATAAGGCTCGGGTTCCTTGGGATCGATGATCAGCGGGCCGTACACCCCCTGCTGCTCCTGAAGCCCGGCATGGCTGTGGTACCAGTAGGTGCCGTGCTGCTTGACCTTGAATTGGTAAACGTAAAGGCCGCCCGGTTCGATGCCCTTGAAGCTCAGGCCGGGCACGCCGTCCATGGTCGATGGCAACAGGATGCCGTGCCAGTGGATCGAGGTGGGCTCGCCAAGACGGTTTTTCACGCGCAGGGTCACGGTGTCGCCTTCGCGCCAGCGTAACAGCGGGCCGGGCAGGCTGCCGTTGACGGTCAACGCGGTGCGCGCACGGCCGGTCAGGTTGACGGGAGTCTGGTCAATAAACAGGTCAAATTCGCTGCCGGCGAGCACCGTGGGCTGGCCGGGGCTGGTCAGTGCCCACACAGGTGGGCGCCAAAGCCCGAGCCCACCCAGCAGGCCGCCTGCGGCCAGGCCTTTGACGAATGTGCGTCTGGAGGTTGTGGAGTGCATGCCGATTCAAGTCCGTGAGTTGAATGGCAGCAGATTAGGAGTCGCCGGCTGTCAGCAACCTTAGCGACAGATTACCGATTCGACAGGTTCACCCGGCTCCCTCGGGGGCGCCGGGGCACAAGAAGATCAGGCGATCTGCGCTTTGGAGGCCACTTCAGCGAACGTTGCCGGATCAAGCGCGTCCTCCTGCTCATCCAACACCTGACGTGGATGATCATTGCCCGGAATCGAACTGTCGATCAGCGCCAGCAATTGCGCACCCAGCGCCGTCAGAATGAAATTCTCGCCATTGCCGCCCTCTTCCTCAGGCCGCGACTCGATAAAGCCACGCTTGAACAGCAGCGCCTCGTAATCGGCAGCGGTCTTCTTGAGTGCGTCCAGGTTGCCAGTGTCCTCGCCGGCCGTCGCCTTCTCGGCCGCTTCTTGTTCGGCGTATTTGCGCGGGGCAAAGCTGCCTTCGCCGTTCTGCACTTCATGCAGCAGACGTTCGATCAGATCCCAATTGTAAGTCGTCATCCTGATTCCTCCTGCAGGCCGATGGAGTTAGCCCGTCTAAGGGAGTGACACGTTCCGGCACTGGCCGTTCAACCGAACGGACGGGCGTCATTTCTCTGAACTTTCCAGAGGTTCGCCGCCTCAACTGCACATCACTGCCAAGGAAGTCCGACCATGAAAACCTTGATGAAGCTGACCCTCGCCGCCACGCTGTTGAGCACCCTGCCCGCCTGGGCCTGCACGCCTGAGGAGGCCACGGCCAAGCGCGAGGAGCTGGCCAAGGAAGTGACCAAGCTCACCGAGCAGAGCCCGAACAAGGCCAAGGAGATGAATGACGAGTTGCAGAAGATGGACCTGGATACTGAAAGCGCCAAGTTTCCCGACAAGTGCCAGTTGATCGATGCGCGGCTCAAGGAGCTCAGAGAGGCTGCGCGGAAGCATTGAGCACAACGCGACGCAGAGCGTCTCTGGAGGCATTCCCACGCGGAGCGTGGGAACGATCATGGCGAAAAAAAACCGGACATTGTCCGGTTTTTTTATGCCCAACTGCTTATTCGGCAGCCGGAGCTTCTGGCTTGCGGCGCTTGAGCGGCGCCATGCCGTCCTTGCTGACGAGCGACAGGTTGTCGGTCTTCGGCCGGTTGGCGATCTTGCGCTTGGTCGGCGACTTGGCGCCGGTTTTCTTCTTGTCGCCCTTGGCGTCGGTCTTTTTCTTCTTCACGCCAACGGCCTTGCCCGACGCCTTGACCTTCTTCGGCCCGGTGTACGTGCCTTTGACTTCCTTGATGGTGCGGCGCTCGAACGACTGCTTCAGGTAGCGTTCGATGCTCGACATCAGGTTCCAGTCGCCGTGGCAGATCAGCGAGATAGCCAGGCCATCGTTGCCGGCCCGTCCGGTACGGCCGATACGGTGCACGTATTCGTCGCCGCTGCGGGGCATGTCGAAGTTGATCACCAGGTCCAGGCCGTCCACGTCGAGACCGCGTGCGGCAACATCGGTGGCCACCAGGATCTTCACGCCGCCCGCCTTGAGACGGTCGATGGCCAGCTTGCGGTCCTTCTGGTCTTTCTCGCCGTGCAGCACGAACGCCTTGTATTCCTGCGCAACCAGGCGCCCGTAGATACGGTCGGCGGCGGCACGGGTGTTGGTGAACACGATGGCCTTCTGGTAGGTCTCGTTGGCCAACAACCAGTTCAGGATCTGTTCTTTGTGCACGTTATGGTCAGCGGTGACGATCTGCTGACGCGTGGTGGCGTTCAGGTCGCTGACGTTGTTGACCTGCAAGTGCTCAGGGTTGTTCAGCACCTTGGCGACCATATCGCGCAGGGTCGAACCACCGGTGGTGGCGGAGAACAGCATGGTCTGCTGGCGGTTGACGCACTCACCGACCAGACGTTGCACATCATCGGCAAAGCCCATGTCGAGCATGCGGTCGGCTTCGTCGAGCACCAGCACTTCGACTTCCTTGAGGTCGAGGTTGCCAGCGTTGAGCTGCTCGATCATGCGCCCTGGGGTGCCGATCAGGATGTCCGGTACCTTGCGCAACATCGCGGCCTGGACCTTGAAGTCTTCGCCACCGGTAATGATGCCGGACTTGATGAAGGTGAACTGCGAGAAGCGCTCGACTTCCTTCAGGGTCTGCTGGGCCAGCTCGCGGGTCGGCAGCAGGATCAGGGTCTTGATGCTGACGCGCACTTTGGCCGGGCCGATCAGGCGGTTAAGTACCGGAAGGACGAAAGCGGCGGTCTTGCCGCTGCCGGTTTGCGCCGTCACCCGCAGGTCACGCCCTTGCAGCGCGAGCGGGATGGCCGCTGCTTGCACAGGCGTAGGCTCGACAAATTTAAGCTCGGCCACGGCTTTAAGCAGGCGTTCGTGCAGGGCGAATTGGGAAAACACGGGTGCTACCTCGAAGAAATACAAAATATCAGCTGCATAGGTTACCGGTTTCGGGCGCCCAAACCGAGTTTCTTTACGCGAACGGGGCTAATCAGCTGCTTTTTTGTCAGCGATTTTGTCCAGAGCGTCAACTTTGTTGCACTTAAATGCTCTAATCGCCCCGTGTTGTCTTACAGAAGAATCGGTTCACTCATGGATATCAAACAGCTCTGGCTCAACGTCCAAGACCTTTGGGGCGCCCTCGATGAACACCCGGTCCTGCATTCCAGCCTAGGCTTGCTCGTGTTGCTGGTGGTGGCATTGGTGGTGGGAAGGGTCGCCCGTTACCTCATCCTGCACGCGGTCAAATTGCTCGGCCGGCAGCCGGCCCTGCACTGGCTGAACGACCTGCGGCATAACAAAGTCTTCCATCGCCTGGCGCAGATGACGCCATCGCTGGTGGTCCAGTTCGGCCTGTACCTGGTGCCGGACCTGAGCAAGACCGCCATTCTGTTTATCGGCAACGTCGCCCTGGCGATCACCATTCTGTTCATGGTTTTGGCCATGAGTGCCCTGCTCAACGCGCTGCTGGATATCTACGCACGCACCGAACACGCACGCACCCGCTCGATCAAGGGCTATGTGCAACTGGCGAAAATGGTGCTGTTCGTGTTCGGCGCGATCATCATCGTCGCCACCCTGATCGACCGCTCGCCGCTGTTGCTGCTGTCGGGCCTGGGTGCGATGTCGGCGGTGATTCTGTTGGTTTACAAGGACACGCTGCTGTCGTTCGTCGCCAGTGTGCAATTGACCAGCAACGACATGCTGCGCGTCGGTGACTGGATCGAAATGCCCCAGGTGGGTGCCGATGGCGATGTGGTGGATATCACCCTGCACACGGTGAAGGTGCAGAACTTCGACAAGACCATCGTTTCCATCCCCACCTGGCGCCTGATGTCCGAATCGTTCAAGAACTGGCGTGGCATGCAGGCCTCCGGTGGGCGCCGTATCAAGCGCAGCCTGTACATCGACGCCAGCGGCGTACGCTTCCTGAACGACGAGGAAGAAGTGCGCATGACCCAGGTGCATTTGCTCAGCGGCTATATCAGCCGCAAGCAGGCCGAACTCAAGGCCTGGAACGAGGCTCAGGGCCACAGCGCGCAACTGTCGGCCAACCGTCGGCGCATGACCAACCTCGGCACCTTCCGCGCCTACGCACTGGCATACCTGCAAAGCCACCCGGACATCCAGCCGAACATGACCTGCATGGTGCGCCAGATGCAAACCACCGCCCAGGGCGTGCCGCTGGAGATCTACTGCTTTACCCGCACCACGGCGTGGGGCGATTACGAGCGGATCCAGGGCGATATCTTCGATTATCTGTTGGCGGTGTTGCCGGAGTTCGGGCTGAGCCTGTATCAGCAGCCGAGCGGCAACGACCTGCGCGCCGGCGTGCTGCCGGCATTGGCCGGGGCCACGCAGGTCCCCGTCGCCGAAACGGCATGAGGTGATGCAAACGGGATTACGGCAGTGACGCCGTAATCTCCTTGCGGCAAACCTCAAGCACTTCATCGGCCAGTGTGGAATCATCCGGGCACGCCCGCGACAGCATGATTGCGCCGATGGCATGGGCCATGCTGTCGAGCATTTTCGCGCGCACGCCTTCTTGTGGCGTCTCATGAGCTGCGTTGTACTTTGCTTCCAGGGCCTGCAGGGTATTTTCCAAACCGTCGGCAAAGGTCGCCTTCAGCGTGTCCGATTGACGGGCGGCATCGGCACACAACGCCGCCAATGTGCATCCGCCGCCGCGATGGTCGCGGTGCTGCCTGGACAGGTAAACCTCGAAAAACTGCTCCACCTCCATCTCCGCGCTGTCGGCCAGTGACTGCGCCAGACTGTTGGCGGCTGCTTCCGCCATCAAGTCCGCCTTGGAGCCGAAGTGCTTGTAAAAGCCGCCTTGGGTAAAACCGGCCGCAGCCATCAACTCAGCCACGCCCACCCCATCGAAACCCCGCTCGCGGAATAGCTCGGAAGCTGTCGCGACGATATGGGCCCGATTGCTCTGTGACTGCGCCTTGGTGATCTTCATGTGTAGGGTCCTGCCAGCTTGCGAGATAGGCATATTACTATGATGTCGATCATAATCAAAACCGTTGACAGCTTTGATTATGATCGACATCATAAAACCTCCTCGCACTCACAGAGCATCACACCATGAGCACTTCCACTACCGTTCTGATCACTGGCGCTTCGACCGGCATTGGCGCCGCCTACGCCGAACGCTTTGCCGCACGCGGCCACGACCTCGTACTGGTCGCCCGTGACATAGCGCGCCTGGAAGCGCTCGCCGCCAGGCTGCGTGAGCACCACGCCGTCAGCGTTGATATCCTCCCGGCCGACCTGACCCAAAGCGCTGACCTGGCCGCAGTTGAAGCGCGCCTGCGCGATGACGCCAGCATTGGCACGCTAGTCAATAATGCAGGCGCCGCGCAGTCCGGCAGTTTTATTGAACAGTCCACCGAAAGCGTCGTGCAGTTGGTCGCCCTCAACACCACGGCGCTGGTACGCCTGGCCAGTGCCATCGCCCCGCGCCTGGCGGCAGTCGGCAACGGCGCTATCATCAACATTGGCTCGGTAGTGGGCCTAGCCCCGGAATTCGGCATGACGGTGTACGGCGCGACCAAGGCGTTCGTGCTGTTCCTGTCCCAAGGCATGAGCCTGGAACTGGCGCCCAAAGGCGTGTACGTGCAAGCCGTGCTGCCCGCTGCCACGCGTACCGAGATCTGGGAGCGTGCGGGCATTGATATCAACACCCTCACGGACGTGATGGAAGTGGGTGATCTGGTGGACGCAGCGCTGGTCGGTTTCGACCGCCGCGAGCCGGTGACCATTCCGCCGTTGCAGGACGGCGCCCGTTGGGACGCGTTGCAGGCTGCGCGGCAAGGCTTGCTGGCGCAGATCAAGCAGTCCCAGGTTGCCGAGCGTTACCTGGCCAACGCCTGATCAACCGGTAGCAGGCGTGCTCCGCGCCTGCCCTTCTCACCGAAGCAACGAGCGTTGAACCATGAAGGCATTTTCCATCGAACGGTACGGCAAGCAGCCCGGCCGCCTCATCGAGACCCCCGCGCCTGTTGTGGGTGAACATGACGTGCTGGTCCAGGTGCGGGCCAGCAGCGTCAATGTGCTGGATGCAAAGATCGCCAAGGGCGAATTCAAACTGATCCTGCCCTATGCATTGCCGTTGACACTGGGCAACGACCTGGCCGGCGTGGTGCTCAGCGTCGGCGCTGCGGTACGACGCTTCAAGCCGGGGGACGAAGTCTACGCTCGTCCGCCCCAGCAACGTATCGGCACCTTCGCCGAGCGGATTGCCGTGCACGAAGACGCACTGGCGCGCAAACCCGACAACATCACCATGGAGCAAGCCGCGTCCCTGCCCCTGGTCGCGCTCACGGCGTGGCAGGTGCTGGTGGAAACCGCGAAGCTGAAGAAAGGCCAGAAGGTGTTCATTCATGCGGGCTCAGGCGGGGTGGGCAGTATCGCCATCCAGCTGGCCAAGCATTTGGGCGCTTTTGTCGCCACCACCACCAGCACCGCCAATGTGGAGTGGGTCAAGGCGTTGGGCGCGGATGTAGTGATCGACTACAAACAGCAAGCCTTCGAGGCCGTGCTGCGGGATTACGATGTGGTGCTGAACAGCCTGGGCCCGGATGCGCTGGCCAAGTCACTGAAGATTCTCAAGCCCGGCGGTCAGCTCATCTCCATCTCCGGGCCGCCGACGCCCGCCTTCGCCCGCGCCCAGAACCTGCCATGGGTATTAGGCCTGGTCATGGGCCTGTTGAGCAGCGGTATCCGCAGGAAAGCACGCAAGCAAGGCGTGAGCTATGAGTTTGTCTTCATGCGTGCCAGTGGCGCACAACTGGATGAAATCACCGCGCTGGTCGAGTCCGGCAGTATCCGGCCGGTTATCGACCGTACCTTTCCGTTCGAATCCACAGCGGCGGCCCTGGACTATGTCGAACAAGGCCGCGCCAAAGGCAAGGTGGTGATCACGATGGGGACGACACCACCCGACGTACACCCAGCCGGCTGATCCAAACCGCCCCCAGAATCACCAGGCCGCCCAGGGCCAAACGGCCCAGCGGTTCGTGCTGGTTCCAGATCAGCAGGTTCAGCAGCAACCCCACCGGCACATGCAGGTTGTTCATCACCGCCAGGGTGCCGCCATTGACCAGGCAGGCGCCCTTGTTCCACCAGTACATGCCCAGCGCGGTGCTGACCAACCCGAGGAACACCAGCACACCCCATTGCAGCGGCGCTTGCGGCAGGAAGTCAGCCTTGCCGAACAGCAGGAATGCCGGCAACACCACCAACAAGGCACCCAGGTAGAAATAACCGAAACGCCGGAAGTGCGGCTGGTCACTGGGATAACGCGCCACCAGGTGTTTGTACATGACTTGCCCGGCGGCGTAGGTGAAGTTGGCCAATTGCAGCAGCAAGAACCCCATCAGGAAGTGCGGGGTGATCTGATCGAAACGAATCACCGCCGCACCGCCCACCGCCACCAGGGCCGCCACCAGCGCCCAGGGATTGAAGCGGCGATTAAGCGCGTCCTCGATCAGGGTCACATGCAGCGGCGTGAGGATGGTGAATAGCAGCACTTCCGGCACCGTCAGCACGCGAAAGCTCAGGTACAGGCAGACGTAGGTCACGCCGAACTGCAATGCACCGATCACCAACATGCCGCGCATGAACGCGGGCTCCACCGAGCGCCAGCGCGTCAGCGGGATAAAGATCAGCCCGGCCAGCACCACGCGCACCAGCACCGCAAAGTAGCTGTCGACGTGACCGGCGAGGTATTCGCCAATCAAGCTGAAGGAAAATGCCTGAATCAGGGTGACAACCAGTAAATAGCCCATGCGCGCCTCGTTTCGAATGGGCGCGACATTAAAGCTTTTTGGAGGTTGAAGAAACTCGGCGCAAAAAAAACCCGACCTCGCTAAAGCGGCAGTCGGGCAGGAGCACTCAGGAGCAAAAAGTGCAAAGGGAGGTTCGATACGCGTACTTGAAGGGTTTGCGTGGGGCTATATAAGCAGCACGGGATTATCTGACGATTAACGCCTCAGGCCACCTGGGCCAGCAGTGCCTTGGCGTGATTGACGCCCTTCTCCTGGAAGTCGCCGCCCAGGTTGACGCCTTCGGCGTGAATGAAGGTGACGTCATGAATGCCAATAAATGCCATGACCTGGCGCAGGTACGGTTCCTGGTGATCCGAGGTAGCACCCGTGTGAATACCGCCGCGTGCGGTGAGCACGATGGCGCGCTTGCCGGTCAACAGGCCCTGGGGCCCAGTGGCGGTGTATTTGAAAGTCACACCGGCCCGCAACACGTGATCCAGCCAGGCTTTGAGGGTGCTGGGGATAGCGAAGTTGTACATCGGCGCGGCCATCACCAACACGTCGGCGGCCAGTAGTTCGTCAGTCAACTCGTTGGAGCGGTCCAGGGACACCTGTTCGTCGTCGTTACGCTGCTCCGCCGGTTTCATCCAACCGCCCAGCAGGTTGGCATCCAAATGGGGTACCGGATTGAGCGCGACGTCGCGCACGGTGATGTGGTCTGCCGGATGGGCGACTTGCCATTGGCTGATGAACTGTTGGGTGAGCTGGCGGGAAATGGAATCCTGCTGGCGCGCACTGCTTTCGATGATCAGGACATTGGACATGGCTTCGTAGGCTCCATCGGTAATTGCTGTAAGTCGATGGAGAGAAGGTTAACCAGGGCCCATTCGATAAAAAAGCGCAAAAAACTGCTACAACCCATCTAGAAATTCGTTTATAAGCGGAGTATTCCTGTGGGCATGCCCCGCTACCGCTTTATTTTGGGGCGCAGTCCAAGGCAATGCGCATCTTGATGATGGCGCGGTTGAACTTGACCGTGGTGTTGGTGCTTTTGCCTGCCGGCACAGTCACGGTGCGACGGCGTGGCGATTCCGGGCCGTTGGTGAAGGTAACCTTGCACACAGCGTCCTGGGTACCGTAGTTGTTCAGCTGGATCGAACTGATGTCGCCGTCCACATCGGAGGCGGTGTAATCAATGCTCACGCCATCGATCTTTTTCGTCACGTCGATAGGGTAGGCAAACGCGCTCATCGGCAGCAGCGCCAGCAACACACAACACAATTTTCTCATTCGGCAGTCTCCAATAAGGACCGCCAGCTTAGGACAAGAGGAGCTCATCTTGAAAGCGCCCCGCGTTACCCTCGATCAATGGCGCACCTTGCAAGCCGTGGTCGATCATGGCGGCTTTGCCCAAGCCGCCGAAGCGCTGCACCGTTCGCAATCTTCAGTGAGCTACACCGTAGCGCGCATGCAGGACCAACTCGGTGTCCCCTTGCTGCGTATCGACGGGCGCAAGGCGGTGCTGACCGAAGCCGGTGAAGTGCTGCTGCGCCGCTCCCGCCAACTGGTGAAAAACGCCAGCCAACTGGAAGACCTCGCCCATCACATGGAGCAGGGCTGGGAAGCCGAAGTGCGCCTGGTGGTGGATGCCGCCTACCCCAGCGCACGCCTCGTTCGCGCGCTGACCGCCTTTATGCCCCAAAGCCGTGGCTGCCGGGTGCGCCTGCGCGAAGAAGTGCTGTCCGGCGTCGAAGAGTTGCTGCTCGACGGCATGGCGGACCTGGCCATTTGCGGGTTTATCATCCCGGGCTACCTGGGCACGGAAATGAGCGATGTGGAGTTCGTCGCCGTGGCCCACCCCGATCACTCGCTGCATCGCCTCAACCGTGAGCTGAGTTTCCACGACCTGGAGAGCCAGATGCAGGTTGTGATCCGTGACTCGGGCCGCCAACAACCGCGCGACGTCGGCTGGCTAGGCGCCGAACAGCGCTGGACCGTCGGCAGCCTCGCTACCGCCGCCACCTTCGTCGGCAGCGGCCTGGGCTTTGCCTGGCTGCCCCGGCACATGATCGAGCGCGAACTCAAGGAAGGCGTGCTCAAGCAGCTTCCCCTGGAAAAAGGTGGCAGTCGCAACCCGACGTTTTACCTGTACTCCAACAAAGACAAACCCTTGGGGCCCGCCACGCAGATCCTCGTGGAATTGCTGCGCACCTTTGACACCGCTCCCCTGGACGCGCCCTTCGCCGCTCCCCAACAAGCCTGAAACGGAGTTCATCCATGGCCTGGTTCGATCATGAAGGCTGCAGCCTGCATTACGAGGAATACGGCCATGGCAACCCCCTGATCCTGATCCACGGCCTGGGCTCCAGCAGCCAGGATTGGGAACTGCAAATACCGGTACTCGCCCGGCACTACCGCCTGATCGTGGTTGACGTGCGCGGCCATGGTCGCTCGGACAAACCCCGGGAGCGCTACAGCATCAAAGGGTTTACCTTCGACCTGGTCGCCCTGATCGAACACCTGGACCTGCCAGCGGCCCACGTGGTGGGTTTATCCATGGGCGGCATGATCGCCTTCCAACTGGCGGTGGATGAACCCCTGCGGGTCAAAAGCCTGTGCATCGTCAACAGCGCGCCTGAGGTCAAGGTGCGCAGTGCCGACGACTATTGGCAGTGGGCCAAACGCTGGACCCTGGCCCGCGTGCTCAGCCTGGGCAACATCGGCAAGGCCTTGGGCGATCGGCTGTTCCCAAAACCTGAGCAGGCCGACCTGCGCCGCAAGATGGCCGAACGCTGGGCAAGCAACGACAAACGTGCTTATCTCGCCAGCTTCGACGCCATTGTGGGCTGGGGCGTGCAGGAACAACTGTCGAGAATTGCCTGTCCAACCCTGGTCATCAGCGCCGACCATGACTACACCCCCGTGGCGCAGAAAGAAATCTATGTAAAACTGCTGCCCGATGCGCGGCTGGTGGTCATCGAAGATTCCCGCCATGCCACGCCCTTGGATCAACCCGAGGTCTTTAACGCGACCTTGCTCGAGTTTCTAAAGACCGTCGAAACCACTACCCAGGATCACTGACCCATGCTGAAAAAAATCGCCTTCTTTGCCGGTTCCGCCCTGTTCGCTGCCAACCTGATGGCGGCCGAGCCGGCCAAGGCGCCACACGTGTTGCTCGACACCACCAACGGCCAGATTGAAATCGAACTGGACCCGGTCAAGGCGCCGATCAGCACCAAGAACTTCCTGGCCTATGTCGACAAGGGCTTCTACACCAACACGATCTTTCACCGCGTGATCCCCGGCTTCATGGTCCAGGGCGGCGGGTTCACCCAGCAAATGGCGCAAAAGCCGACCGAAGCACCGATCAAGAACGAAGCCAGCAATGGCCTGCATAACGTGCGTGGCACCTTGTCCATGGCTCGCACCAATGACCCGAACTCGGCCACCAGCCAATTCTTCATCAACGTGGCCGACAATGCCTTCCTCGACCCGGGCCGCGATGCCGGTTATGCCGTGTTCGCCAAAGTGGTCAAGGGCATGGACGTGGTCGACATCATCGTCAACTCCCAGACCACCACCAAGCAAGGCATGCAGAACGTGCCTATCGATCCTGTGATCATCAAGTCGGCCAAGCGCATCGACTGAGGTCCGCAGGCAGCTTTGCACGGTGCCCGCATGGCACCGTGCACCTTTGAAAGGAGAGCCCGCCCGGCGGGCGTCAAACCTAATGCTCTATCGTCGTTTTGAACAACTGATCGATATTTTCCGCGACGCCCCCAGCGCGGCCCCTCCCGAAAAAGTCCTGCCCTTCTATCTCTATTACCTGCGCCAGGTGTGGCCGTGCTTCGCCGCGCTGCTGGTGGTGGGGCTGGTCGGCGCCCTGATCGAAGTTGCGTTGTTCAGCTACCTGAGCCGCATCATCGACCTGGCCCAGGGCACGCCACCGGCGAATTTTTTCCAGATCCACAGCGCCGAGCTGATCTGGATGGCCGTGGTCGCCCTGTTGTTGCGCCCGCTCTTCAACGGCCTGCATGACTTGCTGGTGCACCAGACCATCAACCCTGGCATGACCAGCCTGATTCGCTGGCAGAACCACAGCTACGTGCTCAAGCAGAGCCTGAATTTCTTTCAAAACGATTTCGCCGGGCGCATCGCCCAGCGGATCATGCAAACCGGCAACTCCTTGCGTGACTCGGCGGTGGCGACCGCGGAGGCTATCTGGCACGTGTCGATCTACGCCATCAGTGCCCTGGTGTTGTTTGCCGAGGCCGACTGGCGGCTGATGATTCCGCTGATCACCTGGATCGTTTGCTACAGCCTGGCCCTGCGTTACTTCGTACCTCGGGTGAAAGAACGCTCGGTGATTTCCTCCGAGGCGCGCTCCAAACTGATGGGCCGAATCGTCGACGGCTACACCAATATCACCACTTTGAAGCTGTTCGCCCATACGCAGAACGAACAGGAATACGCCAAGCAAGCGATCATCGAGCAGACCGAAAAAACCCAACTGGCCGCCCGCGTGCTCACCAGCATGGACACCGTGATCTGTATTCTGAACGGCCTGCTGATCGTCACCACTACTGGCCTGGCCCTGTGGCTGTGGACCCAGTCGCTGATTTCCGTGGGCGCGATTGCCCTGGCCACCGGCCTGGTGATCCGCATCGTCAACATGTCCGGCTGGATCATGTGGGTGGTCAACGGCATTTTCGAAAACATCGGCATTGTGCAAGACGGCCTGAAGACCATCGCCCAGCCACTGGCCGTTATCGATCGGGAAAACGCTCCGCGCCTGACGGTGCCCCACGGCCAGGTACGCTTTGAGCAAGTGGACTTCCACTACGGCAAGAAGAGCGGAATCATTGGCGGCCTCAACCTTGAGATCAAGGCCGGGGAAAAGATCGGCTTGATCGGCCCATCCGGCGCGGGCAAGTCGACGCTGGTCAACCTGCTGCTGCGCCTTTACGACCTGCAGGGCGGGCGCATCCTCATCGACGGCCAGGACATCGCCGAGGTAGCCCAGGAGAGCCTGCGTGCACAAATCGGCATGATCACCCAAGACACCTCGTTGCTGCACCGCTCGATCCGCGACAACCTGTTGTATGGCAAGCCCGACGCGACTGACGAAGAACTGTGGGCGGCGGTGCACAAGGCCCGCGCCGATGAATTCATCCCGCTGCTGTCGGATTCCGAGGGCCGCACCGGGCTGGATGCCCATGTGGGTGAACGTGGGGTGAAACTCTCCGGCGGGCAACGCCAGCGTATCGCTATCGCCCGCGTGCTGCTCAAGGACGCGCCGATCCTGATCATGGACGAAGCCACCTCTGCGCTGGACTCTGAAGTGGAAGCGGCGATCCAGGAGAGCCTGGAAACCTTGATGCAGGGCAAGACGGTGATCGCAATTGCACACCGGTTGTCGACCATCGCACGAATGGACCGCCTGGTGGTGCTGGAAAAAGGCCAGATTGCCGAAAGCGGCAGCCATTCCGAGTTGTTGGCATACGGCGGGCTTTATTCGCGGTTATGGCAGCATCAGACCGGGGGTTTTGTCGGCATAGACTGATTTTGCTGAGTAAAGCCCCGCTCAATTCCGAACAATTCTGACAGCTTTCTCTATCTGGCTGGTCTTGCGACACAATCCTGCTGTACTGCAATCAGGCCCCAGGAGGGCCCTGATTTAAGGCAGCAGGGAAGCCACACAGACCGTTAATCAGATAGAGCAATCTAAGGAAGTGTTCATGTCACTGTTCAAACGTTCCGTAACGGAAGGACTGGGTACGTTTTGGCTGGTGTTGGGTGGCTGCGGGAGTGCGGTGTTGGCCGCAGCGTTCCCCAACGTCGGCATCGGCCTGCTCGGGGTGTCCCTGGCTTTTGGGCTCACGGTGCTGACCATGGCATTTGCCATCGGGCATATCAGCGGCTGTCACCTTAACCCAGCCGTCTCGGTGGGGTTGGTGGTCGGCGGCAGATTCCCGGCCAGGGAGCTGCCGGCCTACATTGTGTCGCAAGTGATCGGTGGCGCCATCGCCGCCGCACTGCTGTACTTCATCGCCAGCGGCAAACCCGGGTTCGAACTGGCCTCCGGGCTGGCAAGCAATGGTTATGGCGAGCATTCACCCGGTGGTTATTCAATGGCGGCAGGCTTTGTCTGTGAGCTGGTGATGACGGCGATGTTCGTGCTGATCATCCTTGGCGCCACCGACCGTCGAGCCCCGGCAGGCTTCGCGCCCATCGCCATCGGCCTGGGGCTGACGCTGATCCACCTGATCTCCATCCCGGTGACCAACACCTCGGTCAACCCGGCCCGCAGCACAGGGCCTGCGTTGATTGTCGGCGGCTGGGCGCTGCAGCAATTGTGGCTGTTCTGGCTCGCGCCCATCCTCGGCGCGGTGATCGGCGGCATTACGTACCGATGGTTGGGTACAGAAAAAACAGCTTGACCCAATCCCTGCAGGAGCGAGCTTGCTCGCGAAAAACGCCAACGATGACGCGGTGCATACAGCTGTAATCCCGCGTCGTCTGCACGTTCTTCGCGAGCAAGCTCGCTCCTACAGGGTGTTTCACGTGCCGTCAGAGTGCCGATAAGGCTGGGCCGCCCTCGCCTCTTCGGCATACGCCAGAACCCCCACCCGTTCACGCTCAAGAAAATCTTCCACAGCGTTCTTCAACCCAGGGTGGCGCAGGTAGTGCCATGACCGCGTAATCACCGGCTCAAACCCGCGAATCAATTTGTGCTCACCCTGGGCACCTGCATCGAAGCGTTGCAGGCCGTGGGCGATGGCGTAGTCCATGCCCTGGTAGAAACAGGTTTCGAAATGCAGGCGGTCGAATTCCGCCAGGCAACCCCAGTAGCGACCATAGAAGCTGTCGCCACCGAGCAGGCTGAAGGCCATGGCCACCGGGCGCGTGCCTTGTTTGGCCAAGACTACGCGTATGGCTGCCGGCATGCGCTCAGCCAACAGGCTGAAAAATGCGCGGGTCAGGTAGGGCGATTGCCGACGCACCGCGTAGGTGTTGGCGTAGCAGGCGTAAACAAAATCCCACTGGGATTCGCTCAGCTCATGGCCTTGCAACCACTCGAACTCGATACCCTGCCCTACCACTTGTTCGCGCTCTTTGCGCATCTGTTTGCGCTTGCGTGAACTCAGGGCGTCGAGGAAATCCTGGAAGTCGCGGTAACCACGGTTCTGCCAATGAAACTGACAACCCAGGCGTTGCAACCAGCCGGGGTGTTGGGCCATGGCTTCATCGGCGAGGGCATCGGTAAAGTTGATATGGGCGCTCGACAGGCCCTCGATCTCCAGATACCCCGGCAGGCTGTTGAGCAATTCGAAAGCGTCTGCGGCACTGGCAGCCAATACGCGCGGCCCACCGACCGGGCTGAACGGCACGGCCGTCAGCAACTTGGGGTAATAGTCGATGCCGGCGCGCTCGCAAGCGTCGGCCCAGCCGTGATCGAACACGTACTCGCCATAAGAATGCCATTTGCGATAACCCGGCAATGCCGCCATCAACCGGTCGCCTTCCCAGTGCAGCAAGTGCTCCGTCTGCCAGCCCGAATGCGGGCCGATGCTGGCGCTGTCTTCCAGCGCACTGAGAAACCCATGCTGCATAAACGGCTGGGCCTGTGGCATCAGGGCATCCCACGTGTGCGCAGCGATATCGGACAGGCTGTCCAGGCGTTGCAGCGGCATCGGCATCCTCATTGTTTCTTGGCATGAAAACCTGGGGAGTATCGCTGATCACAGCCGCGCACACATCCTCAAAACACGCGGACAGACGTCAAAACCCTTAGTTCCGTTGCGTAACGATTTGTCATCTAGATGAAATCACTTAGCCACTACTCCGTCATAAACGGTCGCGATACTGACGCCAGTTTTTAGAGCGTCCGGGTCTACCGGGCGACATTTTTTCCGTCCGTCATGGGTCGGTTGTGTCCTGGAGGGTGTTGCCCTCCCTCCTCACTTTCGGAGATTGATATGCGTCTTGCTTCCACTAAAACTGCGGCGGTCCTGTGTGGCGGCCTGTTGCTGGCACTGAGCGTTCCGGCCAGCGCTGCAGTCGACGCTAAATTGCTCGACATGCTCAAGGCCAACGGCCAGATCACCGCGGCGCAGTACACCGAACTGCAAATGGAACTGGCCAGGGATCAGAAAGAGCAGCAGATCGCACGCCAGGCTCAACAAGAGACCAACGAGCAGATCGCGGCCACTGCGAAAAAAACCAACGAGCTGAGCAGCTTCGACCAGAAATTGGCTTGGGCAGCCAAGACCCAGTTCAAGGGTGACGTGCGCTTCCGCCAGGAAACCATCAAGATCGACGGCGAGCCCAACAACGGTGGGCGTGACAAAGACCGTCAACGCATTCGTGCCCGCCTGGGTGCCTACACCGAAATCAACCCGCAAGTGGACACCGGTATCCGTATCGCCACCGGCGGCGGCGATGATGCACGCTCCACCAACCAGGACCAGGATGGTTACTTCGATAAAAAGTCGATCTGGCTGGACCTCGGCTACATCGACTACCACCCGGACCAGATCAAGAACCTGCACGTGATCGGCGGCAAGATGCTGCAGCCGTGGGTGAACATGGGCGATGTGATCTGGGATAGCGACATCAACCCTGAAGGCCTGGCCGTCACCTACAAATACCCACTGGGTAGCAGCGCTGAGCTGTTCGGTAGCCTGGGTAACTACAACCTCAAGGACAACGTGGACGGTGACGGCGTGCAATTTCGCCATGACCTGCGCCTGACGTCCGGCCAGTTGGGCACGCGGTTCTCGGTCACCGACAACCTGAAAATGACCTTGGGCGGCAGTATCTACGCCTACAAGAATGACGAGGACAGCCGCTGCACAACCACCACCACGCCTTGCGCACTGGCGGTCAACGGCAACTCGGCCAACAATGAATTCCGCCTGTACGAAGGTTTTGCGCAAGCAGACATCGGTGGCCTGGCCGTGCCGCTGTCGTTCTACGGGCAGTACGTGAAAAACAACGATGCAGTGACCGACCAGGACACCGCCTGGTTGCTGGGTGCCAAGTCCAAGGTGTTCGGTTTGAACCTGGACTACAACTACCGCGACGTTCAACGTAATGCCGTCGTAGGCGCCTTCACCGATTCGGACTTCGCCAACGGCACCACCGGCTCGCGCGGTCACAAGATGAAAGTCAGCTACGACATCGACAAGAACTTCGCCATCGGCGCCACCTACTTCCTGACCAAGGCTGACTTCGCCAGCCGGACCCAGCGGGATGCCGATACCAACACCTTGCAGCTGGATGCTGAAGCCAAGTTCTAACGTTTAACATGTAGGAGCGAGCTTGCTGTGGCGAGCAAGCTTGCTTGCGCTGGGGTGCGAAGCGCCCCCAAAAGCCTGCGACTGCTGCGCAGTCGAGCGGGAGCAAGCTCCCTCGCCACAGCAAGCTCGCTCCTACATGATGTCTTTACGCCGCTCGGCGGCCAGTTGTTCGGCCAGCGCATCAACACCCTCCACCGGCTCCTGCGGCATACGCTTGAGCGTTGCCTGCATCAGGCGCATCTGACGGATAAAGCGCCGGCAGTTCGGACAAAACATCAAGTGATGACGCACCAGCAGACGCTCCCGAAAGGTCAATTGCCCATCGAGATAGTCACTGGAACGCGCTACTTGTTCTTTACAGGTCAACATTCGCCCGTTTCCTCAAAATGCTCCACCGTGGCGAAGACTTTAAGCCGCGCTCGATGCAACAGCACACGGACGTTGGAGAGTGAAAGGGTCAGAAGATTACAGATTTCTTCCAGTTCCAGGCCCTGGCGTTCACGCAGGACCAGCACACTGCTTTGCAATTCGGACAAACTCAGAATCGTATGCTCCAGGCATTTGCGCAGTTCATCTTCGGTCAGCAGCGCTTCCGGGGTGTCTTGGTGCCAAGCGTAAGGGGCGACAGCCCAATGGCCATCATCCGGGCTGAAGCGGTCATCGCCAATGGTGCCGTGGGGTGAGGGCAAATCGTCGAGAAGGACTTCCCGACGATTTTGTTTGTAACGGCTCTTTGCGGAGTTGGCAGTGATCGTCAATAACCATGTCTTGAGGCTCGATCGCCCTTCGAACTTGGCCAGGTTGCGCACCACCGAGAGCCAGGCATCTTGCACCACCTCCTCGGCATGGCGCTGGCCGACGATGGCATACGCCACTGCGCGCATCGCACTCTGGTAAGTGTTGACCAAATCCTTATAAGCCCGCTGCTCACCCTTGAGCAGGCGTTCAAGCAGGTGCGCATCGTCCGCTGCTGCCATCGATTACCTCAATATTGCCGTGGAAATACGCTCAATGTGGGAGCTGGCTTGCCTGCGATCCAGACAACTCGGTGATTCAGGCACACCGAGCCGATGCCTTCGCAGGCAAGCCAGCTCCCACAGTAGATCGCGTCCGGCCACACACTCAGCGTTTGCGCAGGATCACACTGCCAATCGAATACCCGGCGCCAAAGGAGCTGAGTACGGCAACCGCGCCCTTGGGCAGGTCATCCTGATAAGTGTGAAACGCAATCACCGAGCCGGCCGAGCTGGTATTGGCGTAAGTATCGAGGATCACCGGCGCTTCTTCCACCGATGCCTCGCGTCCCAGCAATTTTTTCACGATCAAGTGATTCATGCTCAGGTTGGCCTGGTGCAGCCAGAAACGCTTCACATCAGTCACACTCAGCTGGTTTTCTGCCAAGTGCTCACCGATCAATTCGGCCACCATCGGGCAGACATCACGGAATACCTTGCGGCCTTCCTGCACGAACAGCTTGTCGGGGGCGCCGATGCCCTCTTCCGCCGTGCGGTTGAGAAAGCCGAAGTTGTTGCGAATGTTGTTGGAAAACTTGGTCAGCAGCTTGGTGCTCACCACGTCGAACTGATGTTCGGACGTCGCCAGGTCAGCACGCTCCAGGATCACCGCCGTGGCGGCATCACCGAAGATGAAATGGCTGTCACGGTCACGAAAGTTCAGGTGGCCGGTGCAGACTTCCGGGTTGACCATCAGGATCGCCCGGGCCTGGCCCAACTGGATGCTATTGGCCGCGTTCTGAATGCCGAAGGTGGCCGAGGAACACGCCACGTTCATGTCGAAGCCGAAACCCTGGATACCCAAGGCTTCCTGGACTTCGATGGCGATCGCCGGGTAGGCGCGTTGCAGGTTGGAGCAGGCGACAATCACGCCATCAATGTCGGCGACAGTCTTGCCGGCGCGCTGCAGGGCTTGTTCGGCGGCACCGATGGCCATCTGACAAAGCACCGACCATTCGTCGTTGCTGCGCTCGGGCAGGCGCGGCGCCATGCGCTGCGGATCGAGGATGCCGTCCTTGTCCATCACAAAACGGCTCTTGATGCCGGATGCCTTTTCGATGAATGCCGCGCTCGACTCGGTCAGCGCCTGCACCTCGCCACGTTCGATAGCGGCGGCGTTGTCGGCGTTGAACTGTTGTACGTAGGCATTGAAAGACTGCACCAGCTCTTCGTTGGAGATGCTGTTGGCCGGGGTGTACAGGCCGGTGCCGCTGATGACGACGTTATGCACGGTCGTTCCTCTAAATCTGTCAGGCAGAAGATATTGGTACCGTCGTACCAAACTGTAAGTCGTTTGATTCCGTCCAGCAGGCATCAAACTGGCAACGCTTTATCTAATCTTGTAGCCGCGAAGTTTGCCACAACGCCGGTGATTTGGCGCCATATGCCAGACAAACATCCAATTGTGGGAGAGGTTTGTCCTCATACCTGTAGGAGCGAGCTTGCTCGCGAAAAACTCACAGGCGCCGCGTTTATTCAGGAGAGCCGCGTTATCGTTGACGTTTTTCGCGAGCAAGCTCGCTCCTACAAGTGGGCCAGGGGTTCAGGGCTCTACCTGGCTCCATTGCTTGCTCAGGCGTTTATCGGAAATCGGCACTTTGGTGCCCAACTGCTGAGCAAACAGCGACACCCGGTATTCCTCCAGCCACCAGCGGTATAGCTCCAACTGCGGGTCGCGCTTGCCTTCCTGGGTGTGTTTGTTCAGGCGGTTCTGGTACTGCGCCCACAGGCCGCCCAATTCGCTGCTCCACACGCGGTCCTTTTGCACCTGGCTCGGCAGTTTTTCCAGGCGCAGTTCGATGGCCTTGAGGAAACGCGGCAGTTCCTTGAACCACTGGGCCGGGGTTTCCCGCACAAAACCTGGATACACCAGGTTGCTCAGTTGCTGCTTGATATCGTTCAAGGCCACGGCCTGGGCCAGGTCGATCTTGCCTTTGAAGCGTTTTTGCAGGCCGTGCCAGAGCTTCAGCACTTCCAGGGTCAGGCGCGCCAAGCGTTCGGCGTGCTCAGTCCAACTGCCGCGCTTGCGTTCAGCCAAGGCTGCCAGGCCAGCGCCGTCCCGTGGCAGGCTATCTTCGCCTTCAAGTACGCAGGTATCGAGGCTGGCCAGCAGGATGTCTTCCACCAGCGCGTCGATACGCCCCAGTTCACGGTACATCAAGCCCAACTCGGTCAAGCCCGGCAATTTGCCGCGCAGGAATTTCGCCGGTTCCGCCAATTGCTGCATCAGTAGGCGCTGCAAGGCGCGACGGTGCTGGAACTCGGCTTCGGCGGCAGTCGAGAAGCGCCCCTCCTTGACCGTGCCGTTCTCTTCCACCAGTGCCGGGTACACCGTCATCGATAGGCCGGCGATGTTCTGCTGGGTTTTTTCCGCCACCGCCGCAAACACCTTGGCCTCCACCGGCTGCTGGCTTTTCGCGGTTTGCGGCACGGCCAAAGCCGCCTGGCTGGCTTCGGCAAACCGTGCGGTGAGCTCGGCCAGGTCACGGCCTTCGCCGAGGAATTTGCCCTGGCCGTCGACCACTTCCAGGTTCATCTTCAGGTGATTCTCCACCTGTTGCGCCGCTTCGGCCCACGCCTCATCGCTGACCCGCGCACCGGTCATGCGCAGCAATTCACGCCCCAGCGCCTGGGGCAGCGAGCCCTGGCCGAATTCGATGCGTTGCAGCGCGGCCTTGACGAAGTCCGGCACCGGCACGAAGTTTTTGCGCAACGCCTTGGGCAAGTTGCGCACCAGAGCGATGCACTTGGCTTCGATCAACCCCGGCACCAGCCACTCCAGGCGCTCGGCTGGCAACGCCGGCAACAAAGGCGCCGGCACCCGCAGGGTCACGCCGTCACGTGGGTGGTTGGGTTCGAAGTGGTAACTCAAGGCCAGGGCCAGGTCGCCCAAGTGCAAGGTGTCCGGGTAATGCGCGGCGGTGACTTCACTGGCCTCGCGGGCCAGTACGTCTTCTTCACGCATGATCAACAGTTGCGGGTCTTTCTGGCTGTTGACCTTGTACCAACTGTCAAAGGTGGCGGTCTGGTGAATCTCTGCGGGCAGGCGCGCATCGTAGAAGGCGTACAGGGTTTCTTCGTCGGCCAGGATGTCGCGACGGCGGGCCTTGGCTTCCAGCTCGTCGAGTTGCTCCAGCAGTTTCTGGTTGGCCGTCAGGCACTTGGCACGGGACTGAATCTCGCCGCGCACCAGGCCTTCACGAATAAACAACTCACGGGACACCACCGGGTCAATCGGCCCGTAATGCACTGGCCGGCGCCCGACCACGATCAGCCCGAACAGGGTGATCTGCTCAAAGGCCACCACCTGGCCGCGCTTCTTCTCCCAATGGGGTTCGAAGTGGTTTTTCTTGATCAGATGCCCGGCCAGCGGCTCGATCCAGTCGGCGTCGATTTTCGCCACCATGCGTGCATAGAGCTTGGTGGTTTCCACCAGTTCAGCGGTCATCAGCCATTGCGGGCGCTTCTTGCCGATGCCCGAAGACGGGTGAATCCAGAAGCGACGCTGGCGCGCGCCGAGGTAATCGCCGTCTTCGGTCTTTTGGCCGATCTGGCTGAGCAAGCCGGACAGTACCGCTTTATGCAGCTTCGGATAGTCCGCGGGCTCTTTGTTGAGGCTCAGCTGCATGTCGCGGCAGATCAGGCTCAATTGACGATGGGAGTCGCGCCACTCGCGCAGGCGCAAGTAGTTGAGGAAGTTTTTGCGGCACCAGTTGCGCAACGGGCTGGCGGTCAGTTCCTGGCGCTGCTCCTCGAAACCGCGCCACAGGTTGACCAGCCCGGCGAAGTCCGAATCCGGATCTTTCCACTGTGCGTGGGCCTGGTCGGCCGCTTGTTGACGCTCCGGTGGGCGCTCGCGCGGGTCCTGGATCGACATGGCGCTGGCGACGATCAACACTTCCTGCAAACTGCCCAGCTTGGCCGCTTCCAGCAACATGCGGCCCATGCGCGGGTCCACCGGCAAGCGGGCAAGCTGGCGGCCCAACGGCGTGAGCTGGCTGTTGCGGTCTACCGCCGAGAGTTCTTGCAGCAGGTTGAAACCGTCGCTGATGGCCTTGCCATCCGGCGGTTCGATAAACGGGAAATCGGTGATCTCGCCCAGGCGCAGGTGCAGCATCTGCAGGATCACGGCAGCGAGGTTGGTGCGCAGGATCTCCGGGTCGGTAAATTCCGGGCGCCCGATAAAATCTTCTTCGCTGTACAAGCGCACGCAAATGCCCGGCTCAACCCGGCCGCAACGGCCTTTACGCTGGTTGGCGCTGGCCTGGGAGATCGCCTCGATGGGCAAACGCTGCACCTTGGCGCGGTAGCTGTAGCGGCTGATGCGCGCCGTGCCGCTGTCGATCACGTAGCGAATGCCCGGCACGGTCAGCGAGGTTTCCGCGACGTTGGTCGCCAGTACCACGCGCCGGCCCGGGTGGGACTGGAAAATGCGCTGCTGCTCGGCCGGCGACAGCCGTGCGTACAACGGCAAAATCTCGGTGTGCTTGAGCTGGGCCTTGCGCAGCATGTCGGCCGCGTCACGAATCTCGCGCTCGCCGGGCAGGAACACCAATACGTCGCCAGGACTGCGCCGTTCGCTGCGCTCATAGGCGGCGATTTCATCAAGGGTGGCAAGGATCGCCTGGTCGACCGTCAGGTCGTCCTCGACGCGGTTGCCCTCCTCGTCCTGTTCCAGGGTGAGTGGGCGATACCAGGTGTCCACCGGGAAGGTACGGCCCGACACCTCGACAATCGGCGCATCGTCGAAGTGCTTGGAAAAGCGCTCCAGGTCGATGGTGGCCGAGGTGATGATGACTTTCAGGTCGGGGCGACGCGGCAACAGGGTCTTGAGGTAGCCGAGCAGGAAATCGATGTTCAGGCTGCGTTCGTGGGCTTCGTCGACGATGATCGTGTCGTAGCGCTCGAGGTAGCGGTCGTTCTGGGTTTCGGCCAGCAGGATGCCGTCGGTCATCAGCTTGATCAGGGTGTTGGAGTCACTCTGGTCTTCGAAGCGCACTTGGTAACCGACCAGCGCACCCAATGGCGTGGCCAGCTCTTCAGCGACACGGCTGGCGACACTGCGCGCTGCGATCCGGCGTGGCTGGGTGTGGCCGATCAGGCCGAACTGGCCGCGGCCGATTTCCAGGCAGATTTTCGGCAACTGCGTTGTTTTACCCGAGCCGGTTTCACCGGCGATGATCAGTACCTGGTGCTTGTTCAGCGCGTCCTTGATCTCATCGCGCTTGGCGGCAATCGGCAGGCTGTCGTCGTAGCGAATCACCGGCAGGCTGGCGCGCCGCGCCGTGACCTGCGCGCACGATGCCTGCATGCGCGCCACCCACTGCGCCAACTTGTCCTCGTCGGGCTTCTTGCGCAGCTCAAGCAACTGCCGGCGCAAGCGGTGGCGGTCGGCGAGCATGGCGTGATCGAGGGTTTTGAGCAGTTGGTCGATGGTGGGTGCTTGGTCAGTCATCAGGTGCGTTTGGGTCGTCTATTTATGCAGGGGGCGGATTGTCGCAGAAAAGCAGCTGCTAGCGGCAAGCTTCAAGCAGCAAGTAAGGGCAGACCTACCTTCACTTGCCCCTTGCAGCTTGCAGCTTGCAGCTTATGGCTGCTCTTTCCTCTTATAAGGGAACACGTCGATCACCTTGCCGGCACGAATCGCGTCCTGCAGGCCTTTCCAGTAGTCAGCGTTGTACAACTCGCCATGCAGCTCATCGAACAACCGGCGCTGCCCGGCGTCGGCAAACAGGAACGGCGGGAACTCTTCGGGGAACACATCCAGCGGGCCGATGGAGTACCAGGGCTCGGAGGCCATTTCATCCTCGGGGGTGCGCGGCGCGGGAATATGGCGGAAGTTGGCTTCGGTGAGAAAGCAGATTTCGTCGTAGTCGTAGAACACCACGCGGCCGTGGCGGGTGACGCCAAAGTTCTTCAGCAACATGTCGCCGGGGAAGATATTCGCCGCCGCCAGTTGCTTGATCGCCAGGCCGTAATCCTCCAATGCTTCGCGCACCTGGGCGGGGTTGGCGTTGTCGAGGTAGAGGTTGAGCGGGGTCATGCGTCGCTCGGTCCAGCAGTGGCGGATGAGCACGGTGTCGCCCTCCACTTCGACGGTACCGGCGGCGACTTCCAGCAGCTCGGCCAGGCACTCGGGCTCGAACTTGCTCAAGGGGAAGCGGAAGTCGGCGAACTCCTGGGTGTCGGCCATGCGCCCCACCCGGTCGACGCTTTTCACCAGGCGGTACTTTTCGATCACCGTGGCGCGGTTGACGTTTTTTGACGGCGAGAAGCGGTCCTTGATGATCTTGAACACCGTATTGAAACCCGGCAGCGTGAACACGCTCATGACCATGCCGCGCACGCCGGGGGCCATGATGAACTGGTCGTCGGTGGTGGCCAGGTGGTTGATCAGCGCGCGGTAGAACTCGGATTTGCCGTGCTTGTAGAAACCGATGGAGGTGTACAACTCGGCAATGTGCTTGCCCGGCAGGATGCGCTTGAGAAAGCCGATGAATTCCGCTGGCACGGGTACATCGACCATGAAATAGGAACGGGTGAACGAGAAGATGATCGACACGTCGGCTTCGTCAGTGATCAACGCATCGATCTGGATGCCACGCCCTTCGCGGTGCAGCAGCGGAATCACCAACGGCCATTGTTCGTCGCGGGTGTAGATACGCCCCACGAGGTAGGCGCCTTTGTTGCGGTACAGCACTGAGGAAAACAACTCGACCTTGAGGTCCGGGTCCTTGCACACCCAATCCGGCAGGTTTTCCCGCAACTGGGCTTCGAGGCGGCGCAGGTCGGCGGGCAGGTCGGCGTAGGGCTCGCTGAAGCTGTAGTCAGAGAAGACCTGCGCCAGCATGTCCGCTATTTTACCGGCCGGCGTGTAGATACGGGTTTGCGCCGCCCGCGCCCGGCGCAGGCTAGGCCGGGTGGTATGGATGAACATGCAGCCGTCACTGATCAGGTCATGGCTGAACAGGCCGCAGAAGATCGAGTTGTACCAGGTCTCGGACAGCTCATCGTCAAAGCGCAGGTCGATCAAACCGATATAAGCGCTTTTTACCAAGGGCCACTGGCCGATGTCCTGCAATCCAGCAGGGTCGAAACTGGCGCGCAGACGGGTAGTCACCTCAGCGACTTTCTCCTCATAGAGATTGATGCGCGCCGCCGACGCGGCCTGCCCCTGCTGCCACTGGGCCTTCTCGAAACGCTCACGGGCGCCATCGGTGATCTGGCGGAAGTGCTCACGGTAATCGTCGAAACCGTCGAGGATCATCCGGGCGATAGCGAGGGCGGACTGCGACATGCGGGAAACCTCGAACGGGTATCTGGAAGCCCAGAGCTTAGCCAGTGAACCGAGGCAGGAGAAGAATGATTTTGCACGGGGGCAAACTGACTGCAATTAGCCATTGTGCCGACCTGCCCGCTGGGCAACACTTCTGCGCCCGATTGGCATAGGAGTTTTCCGTGAGACCTGTTGACACCCTGTATCTGCTGGGGCTGGCTGCCATCTGGGGCGCGAGTTTCCTGTTCATGCGCATCATCGCGCCGGAAATCGGCACGGTGCCCACCGCGTTTTTCCGCGTGTCGATTGCCGCCGCGGGCCTATTGGTGATCCTGGCGATGCTGCGCGTGAGCTGGGATTTCCAGGGCAAGTTCAAGACGGTCCTGCTGCTGGGCGTGATCAACTCGGGGATTCCCGCGACGATGTACTCGGTGGCGGCGCAGGTACTGCCGGCGGGTTATTCGGCGATTTTCAACGCCACTACACCGCTGATGGGTGTGCTGATCGGCGGGTTGTTTTTCAGCGAACGCCTGACGCCGGCAAAAATAGCGGGTGTGGCCTTGGGTCTGCTTGGTGTTGCCGTGCTCACCCGCGCAGGGCCGGTGGCATTTGATCTGGAACTGTTAATAGGCGCATTAGCATGCCTGCTGGCGACCACCTGCTATGGCTTCGCCGGTTTCCTGGCGCGACGCTGGCTGGATCAGCGCGGCGGGTTGGACAGTCGTCTCTCTGCCTTGGGCAGTATGCTGGGTGCTACGTTGTTTTTGCTGCCGTTCTTCGCCTTCAGCGCCATCACCCAGCCACCGGCGAGTTGGGGCGGCTGGCAGGTGTGGGTGTCGCTGCTCGGATTGGGGCTGGTATGTACGGCGTTCGCCTACATCCTGTACTTCCGCCTGCTGTCATCCATTGGCCCGGTCAAATCGATGACCGTGACCTTCATGATTCCGCCGTTCGGCGTGTTGTGGGGTGCGTTGCTGTTGGATGAGCCGCTGTCCATGGCCCACCTGTATGGCGGTGTGCTGATTGCCGGGGCGTTGTGGTTGGTGTTGCGCCCGCAAAAACTGTAGGAGCGCCCCTGTGGCGAGGGAGCTTGCTCCCGCTCGACTGCGTAGCAGTCGCAAGCTCCTGGGGGCGCTTCGCACCCCAGCGCAAGCAAGCTTGCTCGCAACAGCTAGCTCGCTCCTACAGGGGTGGTTTCTAGCTCTTACGGAACACGAAGACCAAGCCGACAATGATCAACGCCATTCCCAGCACGCTCAACAGCGCCAGGCGGTTACCGAAGATCAGGTAGTCCATCACCGCGGTCACCGCCGGCACCAGATAGAACAAACTGGTGACATTCACCAGGTTGCCGCGGGCAATCAGCCGATACAGCAACAGCGTCGCCAGCACCGACACCACCAAGCCCATCCACAGCACCGGCAGGTAAAAGCCTGCACTGTGCTCGAAGTGGAACGGCTGGAACGGCACGAACACTCCGCACAGCAACAGCCCGGCCAAGTATTGCAGTGGCAGCGTGCCCAAAGGATTGTCGGTGATGCGCTTTTGCATGATCGAGCCAAACGTCATGCTCGCCAGCGCCAGCAGCCCGAACACCATCCCGGCCAGGGACATGCCCGCCAACCCGATGCCCTGGTACACCACCATGATCAAGCCCGCCAACCCCAACCCCAGGCCGAACAGCCGGCGCCAGGAGCGTTGGCGCTCCATCAGCACCACGGTGAGGATCGGCTGCACACCCATGATGGTCGCCATCACCCCAGGGGTGACGTTGAGGTCCAGGGCCAGCAGATAGAAGATCTGATAGGCCCCCAGCAAGACCAGGCCCGTCGCCGCCGCATACAGCAGCGGCTTGCCGGGACGTGGCAGCTTCAACTTGAGGAGCGGGACCAGCACTACCAACCCCATCAGGGCAATGGCAAACCGGATCAACAGAAAGGCAAAGGGCGACGCATGGGCCAGGCCCAACTTGGAGAAGATCGCCCCGCTGCTCCACAGCAAGACAAACACGCTCGTCGAGGCCGCCGCGGCCACGGATTGTTTCGAAAGCACAGACATGGTTACCACCTGTTATCAGGCAAAAAAGCCGACTCAGTAAAAAACTGAATTTCAGTAGGTTTTTTCAGGCAGGCACGGGCAACAGCGAATCGCTGATCAGCCCGAAATGCCAACACCCGGCGGTGATACGACTGCGTACACCGGCGTGCTACTGACAGGTGGGGGGTAATGACTGATCTGCGCAGGCTGCTTGCCACGGCACCGCACGACCACGGCGTTGACCGCTGAATCGACTACCGCTATGCGCTGGGAAGCTGGCATGTGCTGATCTTTTTGAAGGGATATAAAGACGCGACGACTATAACCAGCCGCAAACATACTTTGCAATCCTTTCCCCCTTGCCTTGTACATGGAGGCGTTTTCATGCCCTGGAACCTGGCCACTCGCTATAATGCCGCCCGGATTTTTCGAAGGATTTCACATGATTGCTTTGCCCTGGCTGTACCTCACCCTACTTTCCATTGGCTATGTCGTGGCTTTGATCTACGGCCAACTGGGCGTACTGGCGGCGGTCTCCATCGCACTGCTGCTGGTGGCCGGGTACGCCGTGCGCCAGCAACGCAACCCTTGGGCACGCTACTTGGGCCAAGGCTTGTTTATCGTACTGGCCCTGGGCCTGGTGATGCACTGGCTGCCGGGTTTCTATAACGGCCGCGGTATTGCGCCCCAGCGTTTAACTCCGGACTCAGTGCCCTTCTCGATGTACCTGAACCAGGACAAGCCCCTGGTAGGCTTCTGGCTGTTGCTGGCCTGCCCGTGGATTGTGGCGCGACGCTCATTGCGCCTGTCGATCTGCGTCACCGCCCTGGCACTGACCCTGACCGCCATCGTCGCACTGGGTGGTGCCGCACTGATGGGAATGATCAGTTGGGCGCCGAAATGGCCGGACCAGGCATGGCTGTGGGTACTCAATAACCTGCTGCTGGTGACGCTGGTGGAAGAAGCGCTGTTTCGTGGCTATGTTCAGGGCGGCCTGAGCCAACGTTTCAAACACTTGCCCTACGGCGAGAACCTTGCGCTGCTGCTGGCTTCGCTGTTATTCGGCCTGATGCATTTCGGTGCGGGTTGGCAATGGGTGACGCTGGCCAGTATTGCCGGGGTCGGTTACGGCCTGGCGTATCGCTTTGGCGGGCTCGGCGCAGCGATTGCCACGCATTTTGGCTTGAATCTGCTGCACTTCGGCTTGTTCACCTACCCAATGCTGGCCAGCTAAGCCTGCCCGACTGTAAGAACGAGCTGTTGTGGCGACGGAGCTTGCTCCCGCTCCGGTGCGTAGCGCCCGCAAGTTGTTTGGGGCCGCTTCGCAGCCCAGCGGGAGCAAGCTCCCTCGCCACAGTCGGCACTCTGCTCCCAGGATTGTTGCAAAAATAAGTTAAATAAATGCCCAGCATGGCCGATAACCCCTGAAAGCCTTGCGGATTGAACAATCATGCGTAATAACCAACCCGTTACCCAGCGCGAACGTACCTTCCCTGCTCAGCAACGGTTGATCTCCACCACAGATGCCAAGGGTGTCATTACCTACTGCAACGACGCGTTTGTCGAAATCAGTGGGTTCACCCGCGACGAACTGGTCCGTGCTCCGCACAACCTGGTGCGTCACCCGGATGTGCCCTCGGCGGTGTTCGCACACATGTGGTCCACGCTCAAACAAGGCTTGCCATGGATGGGCATTGTCAAGAATCGCTGCAAGACCGGCGACCACTACTGGGTTAACGCCTATGTAACACCGGTATTCGACGGTAACCAGGTGATCGGCTACGAATCGGTGCGCATCAAGCCCACCGCCGAGCAGATCCGCCGGGCCGAGGCGCTTTATCAACGCATCAACCAGGGCAAGTCGGCGATTCCCCAGCGCGACAAATGGCTGCCGGTGCTGCAGGACTGGCTGCCGTTTATCCTGGTCAGCCAACTGAGCTTCATGATCGGCGCCACCCTCACCTCCCAGTGGGGCTTTGCCTTGGCGGCAGCGTTGTCGGTGCCGTTGGGCCTGCTGGGGCTGAGCTGGCAACAGCGCGGCCTCAAGCGCTTGCTGCGCCTGGCCGAACAGACCACGTCCGACCCGCTGATTGCGCAGATGTACACCGACAGCCGTGGCGCCCAGGCCCGACTGGAAATGTCGATCCTCAGCCAGGAAGCGCGTCTGAAGACCTGCCTGACCCGCTTGCAGGACACTGCCGAGCACCTCAACGATCAGGCGGCACAGTCCAACACCCTGGCGCACAGCAGCTCCAGCGGCCTGGAACGTCAGCGTGTGGAAACCGAACAGGTGGCCACCGCCGTCAACCAGATGGCTGCAACCACCCAGGAAGTTGCCAGCCACGTGCAGCGCACCGCCGACGCCACCCAGGAAGCCAACCGCCTGACCGGTCGCGGCCGCGATATCGCCGGGGAAACCCGCGAGGCGATTCAGCGGCTTTCGGCCGCCGTTGGCGAGACCGGCGTGACCGTCACTCAACTGGCCAAGGACAGCGATGAAATTGGCGGCGTTGTCGATGTAATCAAGGGCATCGCCGACCAGACCAACTTGCTGGCACTCAACGCCGCTATCGAAGCCGCGCGTGCCGGTGAGATGGGCCGTGGTTTTGCGGTGGTCGCCGATGAAGTGCGCCAACTGGCGCAGCGTACGGCCGAATCCACCGGGCAGATCCATGCCTTGATCGCCAAGCTGCAACACACGGCGGCCGCGGCCGTGCAAACCATGGACGCCGGGCACCGCCAGGCCGAAGAAGGTGTGGCGCGGGTGATGGAAGCGGACCAGGCATTGGTGGGTATCAGCGAGGCGGTGGCCAATATCACCGACATGACCACCCAGATTGCCGCGGCCACCGAAGAGCAAAGCGCCGTGGCCGAGGAGATCAGCCGTAACATCAGCACTATTGCGCTGTTGGCAGACCAGACCTCAGAGCAGGCGATGAACTCGGCGCAGTTGAGTGAAGAACTGACTCATACGGCGAATACTCAGTACTCGCTGGTGGAGCGTTTTAACCGGTAGAACTTCAGGGGCTCACTTTCTCCAACCAGTGAGCCCCTTGCAGATGGCTATCACTCATCATCTTTTTATCACCAAGCATTCTATAAAACTGTCAATTCTCACAGTTAACCTTTGAACGCCTCCCTCCTTATAGTGTGAACCTGTCAAACAGGAGCACACCGCCATGTCCCGACCTGCCGATTCAAATAGCGCCCTGCATCCCTTCCCAAAAACCATAGGGCGTGTGCAATGGACTGAAAAATCATCGAACAACGAAAGAACATTGGAAGGCTGGGCTCTCCCACTGCACCTATCCGAATACAATAATCAGTATTGGGTCAAGTTGACGCTCCAGGCCCCAGACACTCAACAATCACTGTTACTGAAAATACCTTGCGACTCCATAAGCACATCACCTAACAAATCAATCAAGCAAAACCCGGAAGCCTTCGCCCACCTGTACATTCAAGGTGCAAACAATAACGCACCTGAAACGGAAGAACGTATTAAACCTGTCGGCGACATTGAAGTAACCGTTGACGAAAGCACAGGGAACACAACGCTGAATTTCGAAGGTTCTTTCACTGACACAGCGTCGGAATTACGCGAAATAAAATGCTGCTGTGAGTGGCCTGGAACTACCCTTGCCTCACAACATTCGATCTTTAAGTGGACAGAAGGACAAACTCAATACAAAACGGAGGGCTGGCTGGCCTACTCCAGTTCAAGCAAGGCATGGTATCTGACCAGCGAGGAGGGAGAATGGGGTACGCCTCAATACCGTGAGTGGGCTATTTATATTTACTGCGACGATGAAAATGAACAGATCATCGATGAAACATTTAAAAACGGCGATGAGAAATCAAATTTTTACTATGCTCCCTTCGGCGGTGGCACCTATGAAGGCGAATACAATGTAACGCTTACACTGACTCAGCAGCCGTTGCGCTGCGAAGCCACCTTTAAAAATAAAATCCGCGACCGTGTAGAGATGACTAACGGCACGTTTCAGCCTATAAAAGACCCTACTCCCCCATCGTAATAAGGCTCGACAAAAGAACTTTAAAACAAAATAAGTTTCACGTCTCAGTCGAGCGCGACACACTCAAGCTGGCATTTCTGAAAAAATCAGATAGCGCAAACCCCACGGGTAAAAGGTCTCACCATGAACCAAGAAATTATTTTCATCCCCGACTGCTATATCTCTCAATCTGCAAACAACCATTTTGAATGGACATTTAAAAACTCTCAAACATCAATCACTGCAGAAAGAACAACTTTTGGTCATCGTACACAGACAAATACCTGGACATTTTCAGGGGCCATTGGAGATAAAAGTACAAAGAATTTTTCTTCGTATTATTTTCATATCCCCTACCTAGGAGAAGCGCCGATAGACAATACGTATATACTTGACGGAATTTTACATTATGCTCTTTCCATCTCTGGCCCTGGGGACATGCCTGGCACTACAGCGATTCCCGCCAAACACGCAACGCTGACAATAAAGCTCAACCCTGTTGAAGGCACGGCCAATGGCAACTTCGAGGCGTCCTTCGACAGTGAGTATGCTCAATACGACGCGACAGGACACTTCACGCTCATTAGGGACCGCTAGTGTTAAACCTCACGAAAACACTAGCCGAAATATCCCAACATAGAGAAACCTGCAAAGCGTCAGGCGAGAAAACCTGACGCTTTGATGGCCGCCGCCTCCAAATGCTGCTCATGACTGAACCCCGACGCCTTCAACGGCTTCAAATCATGATCCCCCGCCACCAGCCACATCACCTCAATGCTCGGCGATAACGCATACCCCTCCACCGCCGCTCGATTGCCCAAGGCATCACGCTCGCCCTGCACTATCAGCGTCGGCGTCGCAAGCGCAGCCAGATGCTCCACCCGAGGCTTTTGCGGCTTGCCCACCGCATAAAACGGATAGCCCAGGCACACCAACCCATCTGCGCCCAGCTCATCGGCCAACAAACTGGCCATGCGCCCGCCCATGGACTTGCCGCCAATCGCCAGTTTCCCAGCGACATGACGTCGCACCTGGGCATACACCTCACGCCACGCCTCCAGCAGTTTCGGCGCCGGATTCGGCGGGCGTTTGCCCCCGTCCAAGCGGCGCTGGGCCATGTACGGGAACTCGAAGCGCAACACGTTCACACCATGCCCGGCAAGGCGTGCAGCCATGTCGTTCATGAACGCCGAGTCCATCGGTGCACCGGCGCCATGGGCCAGAATCAGCGTCACAGGCTCGCCCGAACGCTTGCCCGTGGCGACATCCCACAACCAGCCATGTTCCCGTACACACTGCGCCCATTGATCCCCGTCAATACTGGCCTTGTGCTCTTTGCCCATGCTTGCCTCGCTTTTTAGTCTGCCTATAACTCCAGCCCAAGTGCCGCACTTGCTTGGGTTGAACCGTGGATGGGGAACCATGAACACTACTTTAAGTACCGCCTATAACTACAAGGTGGTCCGCCAATTCGCCATTATGACGGTGGTGTGGGGCATCGTCGGCATGGGGCTCGGGGTTTTTCTCGCCGCCCAATTGGTTTGGCCTGCGCTCAACTTCGATTTGCCCTGGACCAGCTTCGGCCGTCTGCGCCCATTGCACACCAATGCGGTGATCTTCGCGTTCGGTGGCTGTGCGCTGTTCGCCAGCTCCTTTTACTCGGTGCAACGCACCTGCCAGACGCAGCTGTTCGCGCCGAAAGTCGCCGCGTTCTGCTTCTGGGGCTGGCAGCTTGTGATCCTGCTGGCCGCCATCAGCCTGCCACTGGGCTACACCAGCTCAAAGGAATACGCCGAGCTGGAATGGCCCATCGACATCCTGATCACCATCGTCTGGGTCGCCTACGCCATCGTGTTCTTCGGCACGATCATGAAACGCAAGACCAAGCACATCTATGTGGGTAACTGGTTCTTCGGCGCGTTCATCATCACCGTGGCCATTTTGCATATCGTCAATAACCTGGAAATCCCGGTCAGCCTGACCAAGTCCTACTCGCTGTACGGCGGTGCGACGGATGCCATGGTGCAGTGGTGGTATGGGCACAACGCGGTAGGCTTTTTCCTGACTGCGGGCTTCCTCGGCATGATGTACTACTTCGTGCCCAAACAGGCCGAGCGCCCGGTGTATTCCTATCGTTTGTCGATCGTGCACTTCTGGGCGTTGATCACCCTGTACATTTGGGCCGGTCCTCACCACTTGCACTACACCGCCTTGCCGGACTGGGCGCAGTCCCTGGGCATGGTGATGTCACTGGTGCTGCTGGCGCCAAGCTGGGGCGGCATGATCAACGGCATGATGACCCTCTCGGGTGCCTGGCATAAGTTGCGCAGCGACCCGATCCTGCGCTTCCTCGTCGTCTCCCTGGCCTTCTACGGCATGTCGACCTTCGAAGGCCCGATGATGGCGATCAAGACCGTCAACGCCCTCTCCCACTACACCGACTGGACCATCGGCCACGTACACGCCGGGGCGCTGGGCTGGGTGGCGATGATCTCCATCGGCGCGCTGTATCACATGATCCCGAAAGTCTTCGGTCGCGAGCAGATGTACAGCCTCGGCCTGATCAACGCGCATTTCTGGCTGGCCACCATCGGCACCGTGCTCTACATCGCCTCGATGTGGGTCAACGGCATCGCCCAGGGCCTGATGTGGCGTGCGGTCAACGAAGACGGCACCCTCACCTACTCCTTCGTCGAAACCCTGGTGGCCAGCCACCCAGGCTTCATCGTGCGTCTGGTGGGCGGTGCGATCTTCCTCAGCGGCATGTTCCTGATGGCTTACAACACATGGCGCACCGTGCGTTCGGCGCAACCTGCCGAAGTCACCGCTGCCGCGCAGATGGCCTGAGGAGTCGATGATGAAACACGAAACGATTGAAAAGAACGTCGGCCTGTTGATGCTGCTGATGGTGCTCGCCGTGAGCATCGGTGGCCTGACGCAGATCGTCCCGCTGTTCTTCCAGGACGTGACCAACAAACCGGTCGAAGGCATGAAGCCCTACACCGCGCTGCAACTGGAAGGCCGCGACATCTACATCCGCGAAGGCTGCGTGCAGTGCCACTCGCAGATGATCCGCCCGTTCCGCGCCGAGACCGAGCGCTACGGCCACTACTCGGTGGCTGGCGAAAGCGTGTGGGACCACCCGTTCTTGTGGGGCTCCAAGCGTACCGGGCCGGACCTGGCCCGCGTCGGCGCGCGCTACTCGGACGACTGGCACCGCGCGCACTTGTACAACCCGCGCAACGTGGTGCCAGAGTCGAAAATGCCGGCCTACCCCTGGCTGGTCACCGCCGCCGTCGACAGCAGCCACACCGAGACCAAGTTGAAAGTGATGCGCACCCTCGGCGTGCCGTACACCGACGACGACATCAATGGCGCCGTCGCCAGCCTCAAGGGCAAGACCGAGATGGACGCGCTGGTTTCCTACCTGCAAGTGCTCGGCACTGCCATCAAGAGCAAGAGGTGAGCCATGGGATTTGAATTCGATGCGGGCACCATCCGCGGCCTTGGCACGCTGGTGGTCGCCATCGCCTTTATCGGCCTGTCGCTATGGGTGTTCAACAACCGCCGCAACGCGGAATTCGAGCAGGCCCGCCTGCTGCCGTTTGCCGATGAACCTTCCCCACCCGACGCTCAAGCAGAGCCAGCCACAAGGAGCACTCGGCCATGACTACGTTCTGGAGTACATGGATCTGCGTATTGACCCTGGGCAGCCTGATCGGCCTGACCTGGCTGTTGGTCGGCACCCGCAAGGGCGAGACCAAGGGCAGCGTCGACCAGACCATGGGCCACGCCTTCGACGGTATCGAGGAATACGACAACCCGCTGCCCCAGTGGTGGTTCATGTTGTTCGCCGGCACCCTGGTGTTTGCCGTCGGCTACCTGATCCTCTACCCGGGCCTGGGCAACTGGAAAGGCGTACTGCCGGGCTATGAAGACGGCTGGACCCAGACCAAGGAATGGGACAAGGAAATGGCCAAGGCCGACGCCAGGTTCGGGCCGATCTTCGCCAAGTTCGCGGCCATGCCGGTGGAAGAAGTCGCCAAGGACCCGCAAGCGTTGAAGATGGGCGGTCGCCTGTTTGCCTCCAACTGTGCGGTGTGCCACGGCTCGGACGCCAAGGGCGCCTATGGCTTCCCCAACCTGGCCGACAACAACTGGCGCTGGGGCGGTTCGGCCGAGGCCATCAAGGCCACCATCCTGAACGGTCGCCACGCGGCGATGCCGGCCTGGGGTGAAGTGCTGGGCGAGGACGGGGTGAAGAACGTCGCCGCCTACGTGCGTCACGACCTGGCCAAGCTGCCGTTGCCCGCCGACAACACCGCCGACCTGGCCGCCGGGCAAGCCGCCTTCAGCACCACTTGCGTGGCGTGTCATGGTCCGCAAGGTCACGGCGTGGAAGCCATGGGTGCGCCCAACCTGACCGAGCCTGCCGGCTTTATCTACGGCACCAGCCTGGCGCAGTTGCAGCAGACCATCCGCCATGGTCGCCAGGGCCAGATGCCGGCTCAGGACGTGCTGCAAGGCAATGACAAGGTGCACTTGCTGGCGGCTTACGTGTACAGCCTGTCCCATAACGCTGAAGGCGCAACGCCAGACAGCCAACCGCAGTAAAAGCTCTACCTGTGGCGAGGGAGCTTGCTCCCGCTGGAGTGCGAAGCGCTCCCACGATTTTGGGGCCGCTACGCAGCCCAACGGGAGCAAGCTCCCTCGCCACAGGCATAAGTCGCGACCAAGTGTCGCACCCCTTCCAAACCCAACTTTCCCCTCCTCCTATTCGGGTCTACGCTTGTTCCCACAGTGGAGCAATTCTGGCGTAGGCGACGGTATCCGTTGCGCCCTCTAAAATTCCTGTCCACTTGATCAGCTTTCTATTTCGGTCTTTATCCTTACACCAAACATGGAAAGGGCGCAGAATCTGGCGTGGAACGCATTGATACAGGTCAGCCATTGCGTTGCAATGGCCCCTCGGTTTCTACATACTTGCGGCCGATTTTACCTATAAAAAAACCTAAACCGTGGAACCTTAGAATGAGCACAGCAATCAGTCCGACTGCTTATAACTATAAGGTAGTCCGCCAGTTCGCCATCATGACGGTGGTCTGGGGGATCCTTGGCATGGGGCTCGGGGTGTTCATCGCCTCGCAACTGGTTTGGCCGCAATTGAATTTCGACCTGCCCTGGACGACTTTCGGCCGCCTGCGCCCACTGCACACCAACCTGGTGATCTTCGCCTTCGGCGGATGTGCACTGTTTGCCACCTCCTACTATGTCGTGCAGCGCACCTGCCAGACGCGACTGATTTCCGATGGTCTGGCCGCCTTCACCTTCTGGGGCTGGCAGGCGGTCATCGTCGGCGCCATCATCAGCCTGCCCCTGGGCTACACCACTACCAAGGAATACGCCGAGCTGGAATGGCCGATCGCCATTTTGCTTGCCATCGTGTGGGTGACCTACGGCCTGGTGTTCTTCGGCACCATCGTCAAGCGCAAGACCAAGCACATCTACGTGGGCAACTGGTTCTACGGGGCCTTTATCGTGGTCACGGCGATGCTGCACATCGTCAACCACGCCTCCCTGCCGGTGAACCTGTTCAAGTCCTATTCGGCCTATTCCGGCGCAACGGACGCGATGATCCAGTGGTGGTACGGCCACAACGCCGTAGGCTTCTTCCTCACCACCGGTTTCCTGGGGATGATGTACTACTTCGTGCCCAAGCAGGCCGAGCGTCCGATCTACTCTTATCGCCTGTCCATCGTGCACTTCTGGGCGCTGATCACCCTGTACATCTGGGCCGGCCCTCACCACTTGCACTACACCGCTTTGCCGGATTGGGCACAGTCCCTGGGCATGGCGATGTCGATCATCCTGCTGGCGCCAAGCTGGGGCGGCATGATCAACGGCATGATGACCCTCTCGGGCGCCTGGCATAAGCTGCGCACCGACCCGATCCTGCGGTTTCTGGTGGTGTCCCTGGCGTTCTACGGCATGTCGACCTTTGAAGGTCCGATGATGGCGATCAAGACCGTCAACTCGCTGTCCCACTACACCGACTGGACCATCGGCCATGTACACGCCGGGGCGCTGGGCTGGGTGGCGATGATCTCCATCGGCGCGCTGTACCACATGATCCCCAAACTGTTCGGCCGCGTGCAGATGCACAGCGTCGGGCTGATCAACGCACACTTCTGGCTGGCCACTATCGGCACCGTGCTCTACATCGCCTCGATGTGGGTCAACGGCATCACCCAGGGCCTGATGTGGCGTGCGATCAACGATGACGGCACCCTCACCTACTCCTTCGTCGAAGCGCTGCAAGCCAGCCACCCGGGCTTTATCGTACGTGCCCTGGGCGGTGCGTTCTTTGCCAGCGGCATGCTGTTGATGGCCTACAACGTCTGGCGCACCGTGCGTGCCAGCGACCCTGTAGAAGCCGAAGCCGCCGCCAAGATCGCCGTTGTGGGAGCTCACTGATGAAGCATGAAGTAGTCGAGAAGAACATCGGCCTGTTGGCCTTCTTCATGGTCATCGCCGTGAGCATCGGCGGCCTGACCCAAATCGTCCCGCTGTTTTTCCAGGACGTGACCAACAAGCCGGTCGAAGGCATGAAGCCGCGCACCGCCCTTGAACTGGAAGGCCGCGACGTCTACATCGCCAACGGTTGCGTGGGCTGCCACTCGCAGATGATCCGCCCTTTCCGTGCTGAAACCGAACGCTACGGCCACTACTCGGTCGCCGGTGAAAGCGTGTGGGACCACCCGTTCCTGTGGGGTTCCAAGCGCACCGGCCCGGACCTGGCCCGTGTGGGTGGGCGTTACTCCGATGACTGGCAGCGTGCGCACCTGTACAACCCGCGCAACGTGGTGCCTGAGTCGAAAATGCCGGCGTACCCGTTCCTCGTGGAAAACAAGCTCGACGGCAAGGACACCGCGAAGAAGATGGAAGTCTTGCGCACCCTGGGCGTGCCCTACACCGACGAAGACATCGCCGGCGCAGCCGCCGCCGTGAAGGGCAAGACCGAAATGGACGCATTGGTGGCCTACCTGCAAGGCCTTGGCACCATCATCAAAAGCAAACGGTGACCTTCATGGATATCGGGATGATTCGTGGCCTGGGCACCGTTGTGGTGATGGTGGCCTTTGTCGGCCTGGCGTTGTGGGTGTTCAGCCCGCGGCGCAAGTCGGAGTTTGACGACGCGACCATGCTGCCCTTCGCAGATGACCCCGAAGCCATCAAGCACGTCGAGCAAGCTTCTAGGAGTAACAAAGAATGACTACGTTCTGGAGTCTGTACGTCACAGTCCTCAGTCTGGGTACCATCTTCGCCCTGACCTGGCTGCTGCTGTCGACCCGCAAGGGCCAGCGCACCGAGCAGACGGACGAGACCGTCGGCCACTCGTTCGACGGCATCGAGGAGTACGACAACCCGCTGCCCAAGTGGTGGTTCATGCTGTTTGTCGGCACCATCGTCTTCGCCCTTGGCTACCTGGTGCTCTACCCTGGCCTCGGTAACTGGAAGGGCCTGCTGCCTGGCTACAACTACCTCGACAACGACAAGCAAACCCCGTTCGCCAACGGCCAGACCGGCTGGACCGGCGTGCACGAATGGGAAAAGGAAATGGCCAGGTCGGAGGCCAAATTCGGGCCGATCTTCGCCAAATTCGCGTCGATGCCGATTGAAGAAGTCGCCAAGGACCCGCAAGCCTTGAAGATGGGCGGCCGCCTGTTCGCCTCCAACTGCTCGGTGTGCCACGGCTCCGACGCCAAAGGCGCCTACGGCTTCCCCAACCTGACCGACGCCGACTGGCGCTGGGGCGGCGAACCCAACACCATCAAGGAAACCATCATGAAGGGCCGCCACGCGGTGATGCCAGGCTGGGCCGAAGTCATCGGCGAGCAAGGTGTGGCTGACGTGGCGGGCTTCGTGGTGACCAACCTCGATGGCCGCAAACTGCCGGAAGGCGCCAAAGCCGACGTAGCCAACGGCGAGAAACTCTTCGCCGCCAACTGCGTGGCCTGCCACGGCCCGGCCGGTAAAGGCACCCCAGCCATGGGCGCGCCCGACCTGACGCATCCGGGTGCGTTCATCTACGGTTCAAGCTTCGCGCAA
Source organism: Pseudomonas sp. GW823-FHT02F05 (assembly GCF_058797315.1). NCBI lineage: Bacteria > Pseudomonadati > Pseudomonadota > Gammaproteobacteria > Pseudomonadales > Pseudomonadaceae > Pseudomonas > Pseudomonas sp. GW823-FHT02F05. The sequence continues at coordinate 11,511 of NZ_JBXAJM010000024.1, read as the reverse complement.
CTGCAGCAGACCATCCGTTATGGCCGCCAGGGCCAGATGCCGGCGCAGGAGCAGTTGCAGGGCAATGACAAGGTGCACTTGCTTGCGGCGTATGTGTATAGCTTGTCTCATGGGGATAAGAAGGCTGAGGAGCAGTAAGACCTCTGAAACAATAAGGGAGCCCCGCGCAGCGAATGCTGGCGGGGCTTTTTTGTTCTAGCCCCCGAAGCTTTGAAAGCCAAATCTACCGTTCGTAGCCTCAACCTTGCCGCACGCATTCGCTAAGTAGTAACGTAACTACATTCAGTCCAGCGAAGGGGGGCCTACCCCATGACCATCACGACCATTTCCAGCCGCGAATTCAATCAAGACACAAGTGGTGCCAAAAAAGCCGCCCGCAAAGGGCCGGTTTTTATCACTGATCGCGGCAAGCCTGCCCATGTACTGCTAAGCATTGAGGACTACCAGAAGCTGACAGGTCTGAATGCCGACATCGTTGACCTGTTGGTGATGCCGGAAGCGGCCGATATCGACTTCGAAACCGAACGTGCCGTGATCATTCATCGCCCCGTGGACTTTTCTTGATGTATTTACTCGACACGAATGTGATCTCTGAACTGCGTAAACCTCAGGCTGATGCAAATGTGGTGGCGTGGGCAAAAAGTGTGGTAGCGCCACGTATGTTTATTTCGGCGATCACGCTGAAGGAATTGGAAACCGGAGTCCTGCGAATTGAGCGGCGAGACCCGGCGCAGGGGAAGGTGTTGAGAGCCTGGCTCAAGCGTCATGTGATGCCCGCCTTTGATGCCAGAATCCTGCCCGTCGATGCAGCAGTCGCGTTGCGTTGCGCACACTTGCATGTACCCGACCGAGCCAACGAAAGTGATTCATTGATTGCCGCAACCGCGCTGGTTCACGGGCTCACCGTCGTCACGCGTAACATCAGCGACTTCAAATCGAGCGGCGTTGCACTGATCAATCCATGGGACGAATGACCGGCTTACCGACAAAAACCGTCCATACTTGCCAAGTCAATTGATCCAGGTCACGTACACCATCAATTGATTTCCCCCAACGCGACCAAAGGTCGCACCCTTTGCGCACCATCGGGGGCGTATCATTAGGCCACTGCAACACCCTTAATTTGACCCCGGCTGGCACGTACTGGCCGAGGCAAATCTCCACCGCCGTGGGATGCAATGATGAGCGACCAGATACCGGTACATGACGTTACCCCGCCTACCAAGACCGTCGACCTCTACGCTTCGAGAGAGAAGATCTACACCCGCGCCTTCACTGGCTTGTTCCGCAACTTGCGCATGGTCGGCGGTGCCGCTCTGTTCCTGTTGTACTTCGGCACGGTGTGGCTGAACTGGGGCGGTCACCAGGCGGTGTGGTGGAACCTGCCGGAGCGTAAATTCTTTATTTTCGGCGCAACGTTCTGGCCCCAGGATTTCATCCTGCTGTCGGGCATTCTCATTGTCGCGGCATTTGGCCTGTTCTTTATCACCGTATACGCCGGGCGCGTGTGGTGCGGCTATACCTGCCCGCAAAGCGTGTGGACATGGATCTTCATGTGGTGCGAAAAGGTCACCGAAGGCGACCGCAACCAGCGCATCAAGCTCGACAAGGCGCCCATGAGCGCCAACAAATTCCTGCGCAAGTTCAGCAAGCACAGCCTGTGGCTGCTGATCGGCTTTGCCACTGGCATCACCTTCGTCGGCTACTTCTCGCCGATTCGCGAACTGGTGTTCGACTTTTTCACTGGCCAGGCCGATGGCTGGTCGTATTTCTGGGTGGGTTTCTTCACCCTCGCCACCTACGGCAACGCCGGCTGGCTGCGTGAGCAGGTGTGCATCTACATGTGCCCCTATGCGCGCTTCCAGAGCGTGATGTTCGACAAGGACACCTTGATCGTGTCCTATGACCCCCGCCGTGGCGAAGTGCGTGGCCCACGTAAAAAGGGTACCGACTACAAGGCCCAGGGCCTGGGCGACTGCATCGACTGCACGATGTGCGTGCAGGTATGTCCTACCGGTATCGATATCCGCGACGGGCTGCAAATCGAATGCATCGGCTGCGCCGCCTGTATCGATGCCTGCGATAACATCATGGACAAGATGGAGTACCCACGCGGCCTGATCAGCTACACCACCGAACACAACCTGTCGGGGCAGAAAACCCATAAGCTGCGCCCGCGCCTGATCGGTTACGCCCTGGTATTGCTGGCGATGATCAGCCTGTTGGTGGCCGCCTTCTTCATGCGCTCGCTGGTGGGTTTCGACGTCAGCAAAGACCGCGTGCTGTATCGCGAGAACGCCGAAGGACGCATCGAAAACGTCTACAGCCTGAAGATCATGAACAAAGACCAGCGCGACCACACCTACGTGCTCGACGCCGCTGGCCTGCCAGACCTCAAGCTGCAAGGCCGGCGCGAAATCAAAGTGGCCGCCGGCGATATCGTCAGCATGCCGGTGGAGTTGTCGAGTGCGCCCGAGCAGTTGCCGTCGAGCACCAACGAGGTGACCTTCATCCTCGAAGACGCCGATGACACCAGCGTCCATATTGAAGCCAAGAGCCGATTCATCGGCCCACAAGTCCGTTAACAGGGAACATACGCATGCCCGCAACTACTGCCGCCAGCCCTTGGTACAAGCACCTCTGGCCCTGGATCATCATCGCGATTCTGGCCTGCTCGGTGACCCTGACCTTGTCCATGGTGACCATCGCAGTGAACAACCCGGACAATCTGGTCAACGACAACTACTACGAGGCCGGCAAAGGCATCAACCGTTCCCTGGACCGCGAACGCCTGGCCCAGACCCTGCAACTGCGCGGCAAGCTGCACCTGGACGAACTGACCGGCGAGGTCGAGCTGCAACTGACTGGCTACAGCAATCCAAATACCCTGGAGCTGAACCTGATCTCCCCGACCCAGCCAGAGAAGGATCGTAAGATCAACCTCACCCGCAGCGACAGCGAGCCCGGCCGCTACATCGGCCAGGTCACCGACAAGGTCGAAGGTCGCCGTTTCGTGGAACTGCTTGGCGTGGAGGGCGGCAACACCTGGCGCCTGTTCGAAGAAGAAGAGGTCAGCCACGACAAGGACTTGCTGCTGGGTGACGAACCGTTGCAGGGCGCCGAGGACCTGAAGAAGTAGACGATGATCGTTCCCACGCTCTGCGTGGTAACGCCTTGCTGGACGCTCTGCGTCTGCTTTGTGACGCAGAGCGTCACGGGCAACATTCCCACGCAAAGCGTGGGAACGATCTACGGAACTGAGCAATGACCCAACCCACCCCCTGCTACCACTGCGCCCTACCCGTCCCCTCCGGCAGTCGGTTCACCGCCCAGATCCTCGGCGAACGCCGTGAACTCTGCTGCCCGGGCTGCCAGGCCGTGGCCGAGGCGATAGTGGCCGGCGGGCTGGAAAGCTATTACCAACACCGCAGCGAAGCCTCGGCCAACCCCGAGGCGCTGCCCGTGCAGTTGGTGGACGAGCTGGCGCTGTACGACCGCGCCGATGTGCAAAAACCCTTTGTACGCCATCAGGGCGACCTGGCCGAAACCACGCTGCTGATGGAAGGCATCAGTTGCGCCGCCTGCGGCTGGTTGATCGAGAAACACCTGCGCAGCCTGCCTGCGGTGGCCGAAGCGCGATTGAACCTGTCCAACCACCGCCTGCACGTGCGCTGGGCCGATGGGCAATTGCCGTTGAGCCAACTGCTCAGCGAGCTGCGCCATATCGGTTACGCCGCCCACCCTTACCAGGCCGACCGCGCCGCCGAACAATTGGCCAGCGAGAATCGCCTGGCCCTGCGACAACTGGGGGTCGCCGGCTTGCTGTGGTTCCAGGCCATGATGGCAACCATGGCCACTTGGCCGGAATTCAATATCGACCTGAGCCCGGAACTGCACGTCATCCTGCGCTGGGTCGCGATGTTTCTGACCACGCCCATCGTGTTCTACAGCTGCGCGCCCTTCTTCAAAGGCGCCCTGCGTGACCTGCGCACGCGCCACCTGACCATGGACGTGTCGGTGTCCCTGGCGATTGGCGGCGCGTACCTGGCCGGCATCTGGACGGCGATCACTGGCGTAGGCGAGTTGTATTTCGATGCCGTGGGCATGTTTGCCCTGTTCCTGCTGGCCGGACGCTACCTTGAGCGCCGCGCCCGGGAGCGTACTGCCGCAGCCACCGCCCAACTGGTCAACCTGTTGCCCGCCTCCTGCCTGCGCCTCAAGGACAATGGCCAGAGCGAACGCATCCTGCTCAGCGAGTTGGCACTGGGTGATCGTGTGCTGGTGCATCCCGGTGCGGTGCTGCCGGCGGATGGGATGATTCTCGACGGCCAATCCAGCATTGATGAATCCCTGCTGACCGGCGAGTACCTGCCGCAACCTCGGCGCACGGGTGAGAGCGTCACGGCCGGCACGCTGAATGTCGAAGGCGCGCTGACCGTCCAAGTACGCGCCCTGGGGCATGACACGCGCCTGTCCGCCATCGTGCGCCTGCTGGAGCGCGCCCAGGCCGAGAAGCCGCGCCTGGCGCAGATCGCCGACCGCGCTGCACAGTGGTTCTTGTTGTGCTCGCTGATCGCCGCCGCACTGATCGGCCTGCTGTGGTGGGAGCTGGACCCCACCCGGGCGTTCTGGATTGTGCTGGCGATGCTGGTGGCGACCTGTCCGTGCGCCCTGTCGCTGGCCACGCCCACCGCCCTTACCGCAGCCACCGGTACCTTGCACAGTCTCGGGTTACTGCTGACCCGCGGCCATGTGCTGGAGGGCCTGAACCAGATCGACACGGTGATTTTCGACAAGACCGGCACCCTCACCGAAGGGCGCCTGGCGTTGCGCGCCATCCGGCCCCTCGGCGCGCTGGACAGCGACCAATGCCTGGGCCTTGCCGCCGCCCTGGAGAACCGCTCCGAACACCCGATTGCCCGTGCCTTCGGCCGTGCGCCGCTGGCCGCCGATGAAGTGCTGAGCACGCAAGGCCTGGGCCTGGAGGGTCGTGTGGGAGAATGTCTGTTGCGCATCGGCCAGCCGGGTTTTGTCTGTGAACTCAGTGGCTGCGCGATTCCCGCCTCGCCGGACGAAGCCGGGCAATGGCTGCTGCTGGGCGACCGCAGCGGGGCGCTGGCCTGGTTCGTACTCGACGACCGTCTGCGCAGCGACGCCCCCGCCTTGCTGGCCGCATGCAAGGCGCGGGGCTGGCGCACGCTGTTGCTCTCCGGCGACAGTTCGCCGATGGTAGCCAGTGTCGCCTCTGAGCTGGGTATCGACGAGGCCCACGGCAGCCTGCGCCCTGACGACAAGCTGCAGGTACTGCAAAACCTGCACAAGGAAGGTCGCAAAGTGCTGATGCTGGGCGATGGGGTCAATGATGTGCCGGTGTTGGCTGCTGCCGATATCAGTGTGGCGATGGGCTCGGCCACCGACCTGGCAAAAACCAGCGCCGATGCGGTGCTGTTGTCCAACCGCCTGGATGCGCTGGTGCAGGCCTTCAGCCTTGCGCGGCGCACCCGCCGAGTGATCATCGAGAACCTGTTGTGGGCCGGGTTGTACAATGGCCTTATGCTGCCGTTCGCCGCCCTGGGTTGGATCACTCCGATCTGGGCGGCCATCGGCATGTCCCTCAGTTCGTTGACCGTGGTACTCAACGCGTTGCGCCTGACTCGCCTGCCGAGCGCGCAAGCCCCGGGTACCGCCCCAGCAACCCGCCCGCTGCCGGCCTGAGCCGCGTGGGCATGGAGTACAGATGCCAGCTCTCTATGTGATGATTCCGGCAGCACTGCTGTTAGTGGGCGTGGCCATCTACATCTTCTTCTGGGCCGTGGACAGCGGCCAGTACGAAGACCTCGATGGCCCGGCCCATAGCGTGCTGTTCGATGACCAGGACCCGAACCACCTGGCCGCCATCGATGAAGCCAACAACCCCGAGCAACCGCCCAAAGAGCCCCCTCATGCTTGAGCTGATGCCCTTGCTGGTCTCGGCGCTGATCCTCGGCCTGCTCGGTGGTGGCCACTGCCTGGGCATGTGCGGTGGGTTGATGGGCGCGCTGACCCTGGCGATTCCCAAGGAACAACGCAGCCGCCGTTTTCGCCTGCTGCTGGCGTACAACCTGGGGCGCATCCTCAGCTATGCCACCGCCGGTTTATTGATCGGCCTGGCCGGCTGGGCGGTGGCCAACAGCCCGGCAGCGATGTTCATGCGTGTGCTCGCCGGCCTGCTGTTGGTCTGCATGGGCCTGTACCTGGCCGGCTGGTGGAGCGGCCTCACCCGTATCGAAAGCCTGGGGCGCGGCCTGTGGCGGCATCTGCAGCCAGTGGCCAACCGTTTGCTGCCGGTGTCCAGCCTGCCCCGCGCCTTGTTGCTGGGTGCGCTGTGGGGCTGGTTGCCGTGCGGGCTCGTCTACAGCACCCTGCTATGGGCGGCGAGCCAGGGCAATGCACTGGACAGCGCCTTGCTGATGCTGGCGTTCGGGCTGGGCACCTGGCCGGTGCTGCTGGCCACCGGGCTGGTCGCCGAACGGGTGACGGCGTTGTTGCGCAAGCGCAGCGTGCGGGTGGCCGGCGGGGTGCTGGTGATGATCTTCGGCCTCTGGACCTTGCCCGGCCCCCATCAGCACTGGCTAATGGGGCATTAACAGGCCCTGTGGCATAGCGCCGCTCCCCGTTGATGCAAATCAACATGCCTTGCCTGCCCTGCCCCTAGACTCGGCCCACTAGCCAATCCGGGGGACCGCCCGCATGCTCGACGCCATTCGTTGGGACACAGATCTGATTCACCGCTACGACTTGGCGGGGCCGCGCTACACGTCCTACCCCACCGCCGTACAATTTGACAGCCAGGTCGGCACCTTCGACCTGCTCCACGCCCTGCGTGACAGCCGCAAGGCAGTGCGGCCACTGTCGCTGTACGTGCATGTACCCTTCTGCGCCAACATTTGCTACTACTGCGCCTGCAACAAGGTGATCACCAAGGACCGGGGGCGCGCCCAGGCCTACCTGCAGCGCCTGGAGCAGGAGATCCAATTGGTGGCCTGCCACCTCGACCCGCAGCAACCCGTTGAGCAACTGCATTTCGGCGGCGGTACGCCAACGTTTCTCAGCCACGATGAACTGCGCCAGGTGATGACACGCCTGCGCCAGCATTTCAATTTGCTGGATGATGACTCGGGCGACTACGGCATCGAAATCGACCCGCGCGAAGCCGACTGGGCCACCATGGGCCTGCTACGCGAACTGGGCTTCAACCGCGTGAGCATCGGCCTGCAAGACCTCGACCCCGAGGTGCAACGGGCGGTCAACCGCCTGCAAAGCCTGGAGGAAACCCGCGCCGTGATCGATGCAGCGCGCACCTTGCAATTTCGCTCGATCAATATCGACCTGATCTACGGCCTGCCCAAGCAGTCGCCGTTGAACTTTGCGCGCACCGTGGAGGAAGTTATCCGCTTGCAGCCTGACCGCCTGTCGGTATTCAACTACGCGCACCTGCCGGAACGCTTCATGCCCCAGCGGCGGATCAACACCGACGACCTGCCCTCGCCGGCAGAAAAACTGCTGATGCTGCAAACCACCATCGAACAACTGACCCAGGCCGGTTACCGCTACATAGGCATGGACCACTTTGCGCTGCCGGACGACGAACTGGCGGTGGCCCAGGAAGAAGGCAAGCTGCAGCGCAACTTCCAGGGTTACACCACCCACGGGCACTGCGACCTGATTGGGCTGGGGGTGTCGGCGATCAGCCAGATCGGCGACCTGTATTGCCAGAACAGCAGTGACCTGAACCAGTACCAGAATGCCTTGGCGGGCGCGCAACTGGCGACCAGCCGCGGCCTGGTCTGCACTACGGACGACCGGTTGCGACGGGACGTGATCCAGCAGTTGATCTGCAATTTCAGCCTGGCATTCGAGGGAATCGAACAGGCGTACAACATCGATTTTCGCGGCTATTTTGCCGAGTCATGGCCGCAATTGCAGACAATGGCCGATGATGGCTTGATCGAACTGGACGCTCAGGGCATTCGCGTGCTGCCAGCCGGGCGCTTGTTGGTGCGCTCGGTGTGCATGGTGTTCGATGCCTACCTGGAGCACCAGAACAGGCAACGGTTTTCGCGGGTGATTTGATTACATCGCCAGGGAGGCAGCTTTCATCGAATCCTCGGCACTCATGCCTTTCATCGCCTTGGCCAGCGACGTCTGAGCCGACATCAGGCCAGCCTGCAGCGAACCGATCTCGGTCTGCAGCGCGCTGGCCTTGGCACGCGCCTCTTCAGGGGAAAGATTACTGTCCGCGGCCACCGCCGCCAGTTCGGCCTGTTTTTCGGCGATCTGTTGCTTCAGTTGGCGGATCATTTTCAATACCTGTTTGACGTTGTCTTCCAGGCCACTGTCATCGATGTCCGCATTGCTGCGCTGCTCCACGCCTGCCGCTTTGAATGCCGCAGCGGAAATAGTCACTGTCACACCTTCCACGACCTTGGTTTCAGAAGATTTTTCAAGGGTGGGACCTTCGTCCTTGAGCGCAGTAACCGGCTTCGCGTCAGGCACAACAGGGATGCGAATAGCCGGGTTGTAGGCCGCTATAACAGACATGATCCGAGCTCCGTCTAAGAGATGTGCTCTTTGTATCGACCTCAAGCAACAAATCTTTATACCTGTGCAGGTTTTCTGTACACGCTGGCCTCGCTGCCCCCCAGTGCGTTACCCTTACGTCTTATGTGTGTTTTCCCACAAGGATTTAAGAAATGTCCGAGCCAGTCAAACTGCGCGCTCACAGCCAGGCCCATTGCAAGGATTGCAGCCTGGCCCCCCTCTGCCTGCCACTTTCGTTGAATCTGGAAGACATGGATGCGCTGGACGACATCGTCAAACGCGGCCGCCCACTGAAAAAAGGCGAGTTTCTGTTTCGCCAGGGCGACAAGTTTGATTCCGTCTATGCAGTACGCTCGGGCGCGCTGAAGACCTTCAGCCTCAGCGACGGCGGCGAAGAGCAAATCACCGGTTTCCACCTGCCAAGCGAGTTGGTCGGGCTGTCGGGGATGGACACCGAGATTCATCCGGTGTCGGCCCAGGCCCTGGAAACCACGTCGGTGTGCGAAATTCCTTTCGAGCGCCTGGATGAACTGGCCCTGCAACTGCCGCAATTGCGCCGCCAGTTGATGCGCGTGATGAGCCGCGAGATTCGTGACGACCAGCAAATGATGCTGCTGCTATCGAAGAAAACCGCCGACGAGCGTATCGCCACGTTCCTGGTCAACCTGTCGGCGCGCTTTCGCGCCCGTGGGTTCTCGGCCAACCAGTTCCGCCTGAGCATGTCGCGCAATGAGATCGGTAATTACCTGGGCCTGGCAGTGGAGACTGTGTCCCGCGTGTTTACCCGTTTCCAGCAGAACCAGTTGATTGCCGCCGAGGGTAAAGAAGTGCATATCCTCGACCCGATCCAGCTGTGTGCATTGGCTGGCGGTTCGCTGGAGGTCTGATCCAGGCTGCGGCCGCGCCAATCGGCGAGGCCGCAGGTATACTTCGAGTCCGTTTTCCGCTCTGGACTCCTCGACGATGACTTTTGATTCGTTCGACATCAAATCCCTGATTCGCCCCGTTATCGACTTCCCCAAGCCGGGTGTGATCTTTCGTGACATCACGCCGCTGTTTCAATCGCCCCGCGCCCTGCGCCTGGTGGCCGACAGCTTTGCCCAACGCTATGTCGAAGCCGATTTCACCCATATCGGTGCAATGGATGCCCGTGGCTTCCTGATCGGCTCGATCATCGCCTACCAACTCAACAAGCCGCTCATCCTGTTCCGCAAGCAAGGCAAGCTGCCGGCGGACGTGCTGGCCGAGGGTTACCAGACCGAGTACGGCGAAGCCTTCCTGGAAGTGCACGCCGACAGCCTGTGCGAAGGCGATTCCGTGCTGATGTTCGATGACCTGATCGCCACCGGCGGCACCCTGATTGCGGCGGCGAACCTGGTGCGGCGCATGGGGGCAAAGATCTTTGAAGCCGCGGCGATTATTGATTTGCCGGAGCTGGGTGGCTCGCAGCGGTTGGCAGACATGGGGATTCCGACGTATTGCCTGACGCAGTTCGGGCTGACTGAGAGATAAGCGTCGTCAGTACTGACGCCATCGCGGGCAAGCCCGGCTCCCACCTTGGAATGCATTCTCCTGTGGGAGCCGGGCTTGCCCGCGATGAGGCCGAAAGAACACCCCGGCTTACAACCCCATCTGCTTACTGATGATTTCATTCATCACTTCGCGCGTCCCGCCACCAATCGACAAAATCCGGTTATCGCGATACAGCCGCTCCACCAGACTGCCACGCATATATCCCTGCCCGCCCAATATCTGCACCGCGTCATACGTCACCCGATCAGCGGTATCGGTGGCCAGATTCTTGGCCATGGAAATCTCTTTGATTACGCTCTTGCCGGCGGCCATCTTCGCGGCCTGGCGATAGGTGAACTCGCGGGAAACCTCCACGGCGGTAGCCATTTCCGCCAGGCGATGCTTGAGCACCTGGAATTTGCCGATGGGTTTGCCGAATGCTTCGCGCTGGGCGGCCCACTGGAGGCTTTCCTCCAAGGCCAGTTGCGCGGTCATGTTGGCCATGAGGGCCAAGGCCAGGCGCTCGCTCTGGAAGTTGCCCATGATGCAGGCAAAGCCCATGTTCTCGACACCGACGAGATTGCCCACAGGCACGCGGCAGTCATCGAAGAATAACTCGGCGGTGTCCGACGCCCACCAGCCCATCTTCTTCAGTGGCTGGCCGACGGTAAAACCGGGCGTGTCTTTTTCAATCAGCAGCAGGCTGATGCCACCAAAGCCCGGCCCACCCGTGCGCACGGCCACGGTGTAGAAATCAGCGCGAATGCCGCTGGTGATAAAGGTCTTGGCACCGCTCACGCGGTAATGCTCGCCTTCACGTACGGCGCGGGTTTGCAGGTTGGCTACATCCGAGCCGCCGCTGGGCTCGGTGACCGCCAGGGCGATGATCTTCTCGCCGGCGAGCACCAGAGGCGCTATGCGCTCACGCACGTCGGGCCGGGCCCATTTGACGATGGGCGGCAGGCCGATATCCAGGGAGCCGAGCCCTGCCACCACGCCGCCGGAGCCGCAGCGCATCAGCTCTTCGCTGGCGGCGACCTTGGCGAACAGATCGCCTTCGTGGCTGCCACCCAGCGCCTCGGGGTAGCCGATGCCCAGAATGCCCGCCGCACCGGCCTTGAGGTAAAGCTCACGGGGAAAGCTCTCAGCTTCCTCCCAGTGCTCGATGCCCGGCAGCATCTCGCGCTCGACGAAGCGGCGCACGCTGTCGCGGACCAATTGGTGGCTGGGATCGAAGTATTCCTGATAGGCAGACATCGGCAAGCTCCATGGCGAGATGGAGCGAACTTACCAAGCGCTTGCTTGGTTATCAAGTCATACACAGGGACTGTGTCTGCGCTAATCCTGTAGGAGCGAGCTTGCTCGCGAAAAACGTCAACGATAACGCGTGCTTCCTGAGTGAACGCGGCGCCTATTAGT
>NZ_JBXAJM010000023.1:48937-95163 GCF_058797315.1 Pseudomonas sp. GW823-FHT02F05 | reverse complement strand
CCCCCCCCCCCCCCCCCCCCCCCCCCCCCCCCCCCCCCCCCCCCCCCCCCCCCCCCCCCCCCCCCCCCCCCCCTCCCACATGGGTTCGGCGGTGCGCTTAATAGCCGGGGCGGGCCTTGAGCTGTTCGGCAGCGGCTTTGGCGAGGTCCGGCGGCAGGAAGTCTTTGTCCGGGTTGTAGTCGGCCTTGAGGTAGCGCGCCAGATCCTGCAAATCCCCTGGGTTGAGCGTGCCTGCCGCCTGCTTCAAGCGCAGGTTATCGAGGATGTAGTCGTAGCGGCTGTTGTTGTAGTTGCGCACCGACGCGTACAACTGGCGCTGTGAATCCAGTACGTCGACGATGTTGCGCGTGCCCACCTGATAGCCGATTTCCGTGGCTTCCACCGCGCTCTGGTTGGAGATGATCGACTGACGGCGTGCCTGTACCTGCTCCACATCGGTGTTGACTGCACGGTGCAGGTTACGGGTGTTTTCCACTACCTGGCGGCGTAGGCCTTCGCGCTGTTGCTCGGTCTGGTCGAGGCGCGAATAGGATTCGCGCACTTGCGAACTGGTGAGGCCGCCGCTGTAGATCGGGATGTTCAAGCGCAGGCCGACGGTGCGTTGCGACACATCGCCGCCGTACGGGATAGGCAACTGATTCGGGTTGCTGAAACCCAGGGCGTCGTTGTCGCCTTTTTCGTATTGCGCAACCGCATCGAGCGTCGGCAAGTGGCCGGCTTTGCGCTGCCGAAGGGTTTCTTCAGCGGCGGTTACCGCGTAATTGCTGGCGAGCAGGTTAAGGTTCTGACGCCCGGCAGTTTCGACCCAGGCCTTGGCGTCGTTCGGTGCCGGCGGCAGCACCGGCAGCGTGTGGACGATACCCTGAATCGAGTTGTATTGGCGGTTGGTCAGGGTGATCAGCGCTTCGAAAGCGTCGTCCACCTGACGCTGGGCCAGGATGCGGTTGGCCCGGGCAGTGTCGTAGCTGGCCTGGGATTGCAGCACATCGGTCTTGTCCGACAGGCCCACATCGAAGCGTTCGTTGGACTGGTCGAGCTGGCGCTTGAAGGCATTTTCTTCGGCCTTGGTCGACGCCAGGTTGTCCTGGGCGCGCAGCACGGCGAAGTAGCTCTCGGCACTTTGCAAAATCAGGTTCTGCTCGGAGGCCGACAGTTGCAGCGAGGCTTGCTCGTTAACGGCTTGGGCGGCTTGCAGCTGGAACCAGCGGTCGGCACGGAACAGCGGCTGGCTCAGGGTGGCCCGCCAGGAGTGGGCGTCACGGTTGGCCGTGGCGGCCGGTTGGTCGATCTGGGTACGTACGTTATTGCTGTCGGCGCCGGCCGACAGATTCGGCAGCAAACCTGCGCGGGCCTGGGGCACTACTTCTTTTTGCGCGCCGTACTGCGCACGGGCAGCGGCCAGGTCGGCGTTGTTGTTCGCCGCTTCCTGATAGACGCTGACCAGGTCGGTATTGGCGGACAAGGGCGCTTCAGCTGCCCAGACCAGTCCGTTGGTCGCACAAGACACGGCAACAGCCAGTGAGAGTTTGCGCAGCATGAGGCGATCCCTAGTAAGAATATTACGGTGATAATTCAGCGCCCAAGGCTAAGGCTGGCCATGCCTGGCGTCAAGCCTTGAGGCCGTGCCCGAGTGTAGTGGCCGTACCGTCACACAACAATCCCACGATCACGCCATTCATCACGCTGAATGCACCGCTATTGGCAATTTGCCCACGCCATGGTCTAGACTGGCCGCGTTCTTGTCGGGGTGCCTTGTTGGAAGGCTGAGATCGGTAAATACCGGATCCCGTTGAACCTGATCAGGTTAGCGCCTGCGTAGGGAACAAGATTTCTCGTCACCCGGCGAGTCCTCTTGTGCTTCGTCCGGGATGTTGTTCGACAATCGAACAGCCCTCGTGCGCCAAGCACAGCACTGGTTCCAGTGCGTCCGTCCGTCACAGGTTCGCTCCGACAAAAATCCACCGCCTGGATAAGTTGGAGAGCCTGTGATGAGTACAAAACTAAAAAATACCGTGCACCTGAGTGAATCGGCCAAGGTCGACTCCGGCTCCGTGCAGCCATTTACCCGCTCGCAAAAAATCTACGTGCAGGGCTCCCGCCCGGATATTCGCGTGCCGATGCGTGAAATCAGCCTGGATGTGACCCCCACTGAGTTTGGTGGCGAAATCAACGCCCCTGTAGTGGTCTACGATACCTCCGGCCCCTATACCGACCCCAATGTCATCATCGACGTGCGCAAAGGCTTGGCCGATGTGCGCTCGCCGTGGATCGAAGAGCGTGGTGACACCGAGCGGCTGGCCTGCTTGAGTTCACGCTACGGCCAGGAACGTCTGGATAACCCCGACCTGGCCTACCTGCGCTTTGCCCACCTGCAAAACCCGCGTCGGGCCAAGGCCGGCGCCAACGTCAGCCAGATGCACTACGCGCGCAAAGGCATCATCACGCCAGAAATGGAATACGTGGCCATCCGCGAAAACATGAAGCTTGAGGAAGCTCGCGCCAGCGGCCTGCTCAAGCAACAACATGCCGGGCACAGCTTCGGCGCCAGTATTCCGAAAATCATCACGCCCGAGTTCGTGCGCGAAGAAATCGCTCGCGGCCGCGCAATCATCCCGGCCAACATCAACCACACCGAGCTGGAACCGATGATTATCGGCCGTAACTTCCTGGTGAAGATCAACGGCAACATCGGCAACAGCGCCCTGGGTTCGTCCATTGAAGAAGAAGTGGCGAAGATGACCTGGGGCATTCGCTGGGGCTCGGACAACATCATGGACCTGTCCACTGGCAAGCATATCCATGAAACCCGCGAGTGGATTATCCGTAATTCGCCCGTGCCGATCGGCACCGTGCCTATCTATCAGGCCCTGGAAAAAGTCGACGGCGTTGCCGAAGACCTGACCTGGGAGCTGTTCCGCGACACCCTGATCGAACAGGCCGAGCAAGGCGTGGACTACTTCACCATTCACGCCGGCGTACTGCTGCGCTACGTGCCGCTGACCGCCAATCGCGTCACCGGCATTGTCAGCCGTGGCGGCGCGATCATGGCCAAGTGGTGCTTGGCCCATCACAAGGAAAACTTCGCCTACACGCACTTCGAAGAGATCTGCGAAATCATGAAGGCCTATGACGTCAGCTTCTCCCTGGGGGATGGCCTGCGCCCGGGGTCGGTGGCCGATGCCAACGACGCTGCGCAATTCGGTGAACTGGAGACTCTGGGCGAGCTGACCAAGATCGCCTGGAAGCACGACGTACAAACCATGATCGAAGGCCCCGGCCATGTGCCGATGCAACTGATCAAAGAGAACATGGACAAGCAGCTGGAGTGCTGCGACGAGGCGCCGTTCTACACCCTCGGCCCGCTGACCACTGATATTGCGCCGGGCTACGACCACATCACCTCGGGTATCGGTGCGGCGATGATCGGCTGGTTCGGTTGCGCCATGCTCTGCTACGTCACGCCCAAGGAGCACTTGGGGCTGCCGAACAAGGATGACGTGAAGACCGGGATCATCACCTACAAGATTGCGGCCCACGCGGCCGACCTTGCCAAAGGCCACCCTGGCGCGCAGATTCGCGATAACGCCCTGAGCAAGGCGCGCTTCGAATTCCGCTGGGAAGACCAGTTCAACCTCGGCCTGGACCCGGACACCGCACGGGCATTCCACGACGAGACGTTGCCCAAGGAATCGGCCAAGGTCGCGCATTTCTGCTCCATGTGTGGGCCTAAATTCTGCTCGATGAAGGTCACCCATGAGGTGCGTGAGTACGCGGCCAACCAGCGCATCGATGCGGTGGATGTGGATGTGGCCAAGGGCTTGGCCGAGCAGGCTGAGCGGTTCAAGCAGGAAGGTAGCCAGCTCTACAAAAAGGTCTGATCCATAGGCGGCGGTGCCTGCACCGCCGTCATCGCGGGCAAGCCCGGCTCCCACAGTTGGCCTAAGTGGACACAGATTTTGTGTTCACAGCCGGTCCCCTGTGGGAGTCGGGCTTGCCCGCGATAGCGATCTGACGAACACCCAATCTCCCTCTGCAATAACACCCTTGAACCACCAACCGATCAACGGCGTGCGGGCACCAGCTCAGGCTTGATCACGCCGGTGAGGCGCGTATAGGGCAGGGTGATTTCGATCAGCCCCTGTGCGTAAGGGGCGATGGTGCTGACGTTGTACTTGAGCACCACACCGCCGCTGGTCAGGGCCACGTTCGGGGTTTTCTGGAATGGCCAGCTCTTCACGAACTCCGGATCGCGGTCCATCTTGGTGCCGATCAACCAACTGTTGTGGGCAACTTTCGCGGTATTCCAGAAGGCCTGCTCCTGGCCGGGCAACAGCATGTCGGCCAGGGTCAGTTCCTTATGCAGAATCCGTGAATAGTTGATAAACCCCCGGCCTGGCTCGCCGTGGGCGACGCCGGTGTCCAGGTAGCTGGACACTTCAACGATCACCAGTCCGTCATGCTGGTCACGTACCTTGGCTTGCAAGTACATGCCATGGCGGTCCGGCGACTCACGCAGGAAGGTGTTCCGGTAGGCGTTCAGGCTCGCCGGTACGCTGGCGCCAGGCGTGGTGCGGGTCATTTGCAGCAAACGCTGTTCCACCAGGCTGTCGAGTTGTGGCTCGGTGGGGAAATGCACGGTGTCGATGTTCACCAGCGGGCAGGCCGGGCTGTCACAGCCGGGCTTGATCTGCTCCGATTTGTCGGTGGTAACGTCCAGCGGCTTGAGATAGGCCGGTTGGAACAGGCTCTGGCAAGCACCCAGGGTCAAGGCAATACAGGCCACGGAGGCGATTTTTAAAAGCGACATGTGTGTCCTTCGTAAATCGATGGAAAGCGAAAAGAGTAGCGCTTGGACTGCCAACGTGGCCGCCAGTTCGCCACTAAACTGATTGCAGCGAGTTTGACGCTCGCCACCTCTCCCGGCAACCGCAAAGGGGCTGCATCAACGGGCGTCGGCGCGTTAGGATGGCGCCCATTGCACGAGCTTAACGAGGGACACCATGACGGACATCGCGAAGTCGACGCCGAACAAGATCGAGATTGTTCAGCGTGACAATGCCTATAAAGGCTTCTACAAGCTCGATCGCGTGCAACTGCGCCACGAAAAATTCGACGGCGGCATGAGCCGGGTGGTCAACCGCGAGGTGTTCGTGCGTCATGACGCCGTGTGCGTGCTGCCCTACGACCCGCTGCGCGATGAGGTGGTGTTGATCGAACAGTTCCGCGTCGGCGCCATGGGCCGCGCCGACAACCCCTGGCTGGTGGAGATGGTCGCCGGCCTGATTGACAAGGATGAGCAACCCGAGGAGGTTGCACACCGCGAGGCCGAGGAGGAAGCTGGGCTGACATTCTCCGCGCTGTGGCCGATCACCAAGTATTTCCCGTCGCCGGGCGGCAGTACTGAATTTGTCCACCTGTACCTGGGCCGATGCGACAGCTCGGGCGCGGGTGGGGTCCATGGATTGGAAGAAGAAGCAGAAGATATCCGCGTCACCGCCTGGGCCTTCGAAGATGCCTTGCAGGCGGTGCGCGACGGCAAGATTTCCAACGCAGCCAGCATTATCGCCCTGCAATGGCTTGCGCTTAATCGCGCGGAAGTGAGGGGGTTATGGCAGTAAAGGCACGGGAACGTTATCGAGTTGACCTGATCGGGCTGCAAGCGGCCTGCGAGGCCAACTATGCGCGGCTGATGCGCCTGCTTCCGGACATGCGTCACACTCCCCAGGCGCGGCGAATCGCCGTGACCCATGGCGACCAGATGCTTGGCGTGCTGACCCTGGAAGTCATTCTCACCTGCCCCTACACCACCACCCTGCGGGTACGCCAGGAACACAGCCTGCCGTGGTTGCCGGTGCCGCAACTGGAAGTACAGGTGTACCACGACGCGCGTATGGCCGAAGTGATCAGTGCCGAGCACGCACGACGCTTTCGCAGCATCTATCCTTACCCGAATGTGTTCATGCACCAGCCCGATGAGAAAGCACAGCTCAATGTGTTCCTCGGCGAATGGCTCAGCCACTGCCTGGCCTTGGGCCATGAGTTTGAAGTGGTGCGGTAGATGTGAACTGTGCCTGCTTCCTTGGGTTTCCTCTTTGTGTCCTGCCCCAGCATAATCGCGCCAAATGTCCATTCCTGTAGTTGCCAGGGAGAGCGCCTTGCCGAGCGTATCCGCCGTGAATCCTGATGCCGTGTTGCTGGTGCAGTTGTCCGACAGCCACCTGTTCGCCGACGCTGACGCCACGTTGCTGGGCATGAATACCCGTGAAAGCCTGCAGCGGGTGGTCGAGCTGGTGCGTGCGCAACAGCCGGCCATCGACCTGATACTGGCGACCGGCGACTTGTCTCAGGACGGCACGCTGGCGTCCTATCAGCAGTTTCGCGATTTGACCGCTCCCCTTGGCGCCCCGGCGCGCTGGATTCCCGGCAACCACGACGAACCGCAGGTCATGGCCCAGGCTGCCATGCACAGTGATTTGCTCGAACCGGTGGTGGATATCGGCAACTGGCGTATCACCCTGCTGGATTCGGCGGTACTCGGTTCGGTGCCGGGCTACTTGCAAGACGAGCAACTGCAACGGCTGGCGCAGGCCTTGAGCGAAGCGCCGGACCGCCATCACCTGGTGTGTTTCCACCATCATCCGGTGCCCATCGGTTGTGCGTGGATGGAGCCGATCGGCCTGCGCAACCCCGAGGCGCTGTTTGCCGTGCTTGAGCGCTTCCCGCAGACCAAGGCATTGCTTTGGGGCCATGTGCACCAGGAAATCGACGGCGAGCGCAACGGTGTGCGGTTGCTGGCTTCGCCGTCCACCTGTATCCAGTTCGCGCCGGGAAGTGAGGATTTCCAGGTCAGCGAGCAGGCGCCGGGGTATCGCTGGTTGCGCTTGCATGGCGACGGACGGTTGGAGACGGGGGTAGAGCGGGTCAACGGCTTCGCTTTTACGGTTGATTACGGCAGCAACGGCTATTAAGGCCTGCAAACACTGATCAAAAGGTGGGAGCTGGCTTGCCTGCGATGACGGTGTACCTGGCGCTGACTCGTTGACTGAATCGCCGCCATCGCAGGCAAGCCAGCTCCCACATTGGGTCCGCTTCTGCCTGCATTCCCTGTAAACTGCGCCTCTTTGGCCCCAGCACGGAGAGCCCGGCATGTCCGCTTCGATCCTGTATATCCACGGCTTCAACAGTGCACCGGCTTCCAACAAGGCCAGCCAGTTGACCACCGTGATGGGCACCCTTGGCCTGTCCGACCAGTTACGCGTACCGGCGCTGCATCACCACCCTCGTCAGGCGATTCTTCAATTGGAGCAAGCGATTGCGCAACTGGGCCGGCCACTGCTGGTCGGCAGCTCACTCGGCGGCTACTATGCAACCCATCTTGCAGAACGCCATGGTCTCAAGGCGTTGCTGGTCAACCCGGCGGTCAGTCCCCATCGGATGTTCGACGGTTACCTGGGCACCCAGAAGAACCTCTACACCGATGAGACCTGGGAATTGACACAGGACCACGTCACGGCCCTGGCCGAGCTGGAAGTACCGGCGCCCCAGGATGCCGCGCGTTATCAGGTGTGGTTGCAGACCGGGGACGAAACCCTGGATTATCGCCTGGCCCAACAGTATTACCGGGCCTGCGCCTTGCGCATCCAGGCCGGTGGCGACCATGGCTACCAGGGGTTCGCCCAGCAATTGCCGGCACTGTTGTGTTTTGCCGGCATTGGCGCAGATCAGTTTCAATCCTTCGATTTTTCGTCACTGTAAAAAATCGCAGGTCACTTTTTAATCGAACGACTCACGACGAGACCCCATGGCCACTCCCAGCGCTAGCTCTTATAACGCCGACGCCATCGAAGTCCTCTCGGGCCTCGACCCGGTGCGCAAACGCCCCGGCATGTATACCGACACCAGTCGGCCGAACCACCTTGCCCAGGAAGTCATCGACAACAGCGTCGACGAAGCCTTGGCCGGGCACGCCAAGTCGGTGCAAGTCATCCTTCACGCCGACCATTCCCTGGAAGTGTCCGACGATGGTCGTGGCATGCCGGTGGACATTCACCCCGAAGAGGGTGTGCCGGGCGTCGAGCTGATCCTTACCAAGCTCCATGCCGGCGGCAAGTTCTCCAACAAGAACTACCAGTTCTCCGGCGGTTTGCACGGTGTGGGTATTTCCGTGGTCAACGCGCTGTCGACCCTGGTGCGGGTCAAGGTCAAGCGCGATGGCAACGAGTACCAGATGACTTTCGCCGATGGCTACAAAGCCACCGACCTGGAAGTGATCGGCACCGTTGGCAAGCGCAACACAGGCACCAGCGTGTACTTTGCGCCGGACCCCAAGTATTTCGATTCGCCCAAATTCTCCATCAGCCGCCTCAAGCACGTGCTCAAGGCCAAGGCCGTGCTGTGCCCGGGGCTGCTGGTCAGCTTTGAAGACAAAGGCACCGGCGAGAAGGTCGAGTGGCACTACGAAGACGGCCTGCGTTCCTACCTGGAAGACTCGGTCAGCGACTTCGAACGCCTGCCCAACGAGCCGTTCTGCGGCAGCCTTTCGGGTAATAAAGAAGCGGTGGACTGGGCGCTGCTGTGGTTGCCCGAAGGTGGCGACAGCGTGCAGGAAAGCTACGTCAACCTGATCCCCACGGCCCAGGGCGGCACCCACGTCAACGGTTTGCGCCAAGGCTTGCTGGATGCCATGCGTGAATTCTGCGAATACCGCAGCCTGTTGCCGCGTGGCGTCAAGCTGGCGCCGGAAGACGTGTGGGAGCGCATCGCGTTCGTGCTGTCGATGAAGATGCAGGAACCGCAATTTTCCGGCCAGACCAAGGAGCGCCTGTCGTCCCGCGAGGCAGCGGCGTTTGTCTCTGGCGTGGTCAAGGACGCCTTCAGCCTGTGGCTCAACGAGCATCCCGAGCTGGGCCTGGCCCTGGCGGAGCTGGCGATCAACAACGCCGGCCGGCGCTTGAAGGCCAGCAAAAAGGTCGAGCGCAAGCGCATCACCCAGGGCCCGGCACTGCCGGGCAAACTGGCCGATTGCGCCGGGCAAGACCCGATGCGTTCCGAGCTGTTCCTGGTCGAAGGTGACTCCGCCGGCGGTTCCGCCAAGCAAGCGCGGGACAAGGAGTTCCAGGCGATCCTGCCACTGCGCGGCAAGATCCTCAACACCTGGGAAGTCGACGGCAGCGAAGTGCTGGCCAGCCAGGAAGTGCACAACATCGCCGTGGCCATCGGGGTCGACCCGGGTGCAGCGGACATGAGCCAGCTGCGCTATGGCAAGATCTGTATCCTCGCCGACGCCGACTCCGACGGCCTGCACATCGCTACCTTGCTGTGCGCGTTGTTTGTGCAGCACTTCCGCCCATTAGTGGATGCCGGTCACGTCTACGTCGCCATGCCGCCGCTGTATCGCATCGACCTGGGCAAGGAGATTTTCTACGCTCTGGACGAAGCCGAGCGCGATGGCATCCTCGACCGCCTGGTGGCCGAGAAGAAACGCGGCAAGCCACAGGTCACGCGATTCAAGGGCCTGGGTGAGATGAACCCGCCGCAACTGCGCGAAACCACCATGGACCCGAACACCCGGCGCCTGGTGCAGTTGACCCTGGAAGACTTCGCCGCTACCTCGGAAATGATGGACATGCTGCTGGCTAAGAAACGCGCTGGCGACCGCAAGACCTGGCTTGAATCCAAAGGCAACCTGGCCGAGGTTCTGGGCTGATGCGCACAGGCTTCGCCCTGGCGATCCTGATGTTGAGCGGGCTGGCGGTCACCCAGGTGGCCGCAGCCAGCGTGGCAGAGCTCAAGCTGGTCTCGGAACACCCGGTTGACGGCATGCGCGGTGGGAACCTGTCGGGCCTGGCGTTGTGTGGCAACGAGCTGTGGACGGTTTCGGACCGCGATGACGACCAGATTTACCGCCTGGATACCCGTGCGCCGACATGGAGCGCGCAAGCGCTGAAGATCGACGTGCCGCCCGTGCCCGAGTCCGGCCTGCCTTGGGGCTTGCGTTCGCGCACCAAGGCCGCTTCGTTCATACGTGGTGGTGACCTGGACTTTGAAGGCATCAGCTGTGATACCGCAGGCAACCGTTACATTGTCAGCGAAGCCCATGCCGCGGTGTTGCAGGTGCCCGCGATGGGCGCGCCGGAGTGGTTGAAAATCGCGCCGGGCATGGTGCGTGAAGCCAGGGCCAGTGGCATGTTGTTGCACTTTAATGCCTTGTTCGAAGGCTTGGCGGTAAACCCTGAAGGCAATCAGATCTGGCTGGCTGCCGAGCGTGAACGCCGTGGCCTGGTCTCGATCAAGCGTGGGCAGAGCGTATGGGATTGTGATGGCCGTTGTGTATTGTTGAGCGAGGCCGGCCAGGAAGTGCAGCCGGCGCAGTTCCCCAACGCCAAGGCCGTGTCCAAGGACTTTGCCGACTTGTCGCTGTTCAACGGCAAGCTGTTTACCCTGGAGCGCAATGCGTTCCAGATCTGCCGGCGCGACCCGCTCACGGCCAAGGTTGAGCTGTGCTGGTCGTTTGCCGACGAAACCCTGACGCGGCAGCGACGTTACCCACAGTCGTATGGCCTGGCTGAAGCCCTGTTGGTGGATGCCGACGGTGCCTGGGTCGGGATTGATAACAATTTCGGCCCGCGTGCCGATGGTGAAAAACGTCCGATGGTCTATCGTTTTGCCGCTCCGGATGGCGGCTGGAGTGCCCAGCCATGAGTCGAGATTTTTTTGAATTGAATCAGCGCAGCGGCAGTTCCGCTGCGCCTTACCCCATGATGAGGCCCGCATGAGTGACATCCTCGCAGACAGCTTAGATGGCGTAGAACGCCGGTCGCTGGCTGAATTCACCGAAAATGCCTACCTCAACTACTCCATGTACGTGATCATGGACCGTGCCTTGCCGCATATCGGCGACGGCCTGAAGCCCGTGCAACGGCGCATCATCTACGCCATGAGTGAGTTGGGCCTGGACGCCGATTCCAAGCACAAGAAGTCGGCGCGTACCGTCGGTGACGTGCTGGGTAAATTCCACCCCCACGGCGACTCGGCGTGCTATGAAGCCATGGTGCTGATGGCCCAGCCGTTCAGCTACCGCTATACCCTGGTGGACGGCCAGGGTAACTGGGGTGCACCGGATGACCCCAAATCCTTCGCCGCCATGCGTTACACCGAGGCGCGGCTGTCGCGTTATTCCGAAGTGCTGCTCAGCGAGCTGGGCCAGGGCACTGCCGACTGGGGGCCGAACTTTGACGGCACCCTTGACGAACCCCTGGTGTTGCCGGCGCGTTTGCCGAATATCCTGCTCAACGGCACCACCGGTATTGCGGTCGGCATGGCCACCGATGTGCCGCCGCACAACCTGCGCGAAGTCGCCACTGCCTGCGTGCGCTTGCTGGATGAGCCCAAAGCTACGGTCGAGCAGCTCTGCGAGCATATCCAGGGCCCGGATTACCCGACCGAAGCAGAAATCATCACGCCGCGCGCGGACCTGCTGAAGATGTACGAAACGGGCAAGGGCTCGGTGCGTATGCGCGCGGTGTACCACATCGAGGACGGCGACATTATTGTGACCGCGCTGCCGCACCAGGTATCGGGTGCCAAGGTGCTGGAGCAGATCGCCGCGTTGATGCAGGCCAAGCCGTCGAAATTGCCACAAGTGGCCGACCTGCGTGACGAGTCCGACCATGAGAACCCATGCCGCATCGTGATCATCCCGACCAACAGCCGGGTGGATCATGAAGTGCTGATGCAGCACTTGTTCGCCAGCACCGACCTGGAGTCCAGCTACCGGGTCAACGTCAACATCATCGGCCTGGACGGCAAGCCGCAGTTGAAGAACCTGCGCAATCTGCTGGTGGAATGGCTGGAATTCCGTGTACAAACCGTGCGCCGCCGCCTGCAATTCCGCCTCGACAAGGTCGAGCGCCGCTTGCATCTGTTGGACGGTTTGCTGATCGCCTACCTCAACCTGGATGAAGTGATCCATATCATCCGTACCGCCGAGCATCCGAAGGCCGAGCTGATCGCGCGTTTCGAGCTGAGCGAGATCCAGGCGGACTACATCCTCGACACCCGCTTGCGCCAGTTGGCACGCCTGGAAGAAATGAAACTGCGCGACGAGCAGGATGCACTGCTCAAGGAGCAAGCCAAGCTGCAAGCCCTGCTGGGCAGCGAAGCCAAGCTCAAGAAGCTGGTGCGTAGCGAACTGATCAAAGACGCCGAAACCTATGGCGATGACCGTCGCTCGCCTATCGTCGAGCGCGCTGAAGCCAAGGCCCTGACCGAAACCGAGCTGTTGCCCAACGAGAAAATTACCGTCGTTCTGTCGGAAAAGGGTTGGGTTCGCTCCGCCAAAGGGCATGATATTGACGCCACCGGCCTTTCGTACAAAGCCGGTGATGGCTTCAAGACCGCTGCCGCCGGGCGTTCCAATCAGTTTGCGGTGTTTATCGACTCGACCGGGCGCAGTTATTCGGTGCCGGCCCACACCCTGCCGTCTGCACGGGGGCAGGGCGAGCCGTTGACCGGGCGCCTCACGCCGCCGCCGGGGGCGAATTTCGAGTGCGTGCTGTTGCCGGACGATGATTCGCTGTATGTCATCGCCTCCGACGCCGGTTACGGTTTCGTGGTCAAGGGTGAAGACCTGCAGGCCAAGAACAAGGCGGGCAAGGCGCTGTTGAGCCTACCGAACAACGCCAAGGTGATTCTGCCGAGGCCGGTGGAGGATCGTGAAAGCAACTGGCTGGCGTCGGTGACCACCGAAGGGCGCTTGCTGGTGTTCAAGATCAGCGACTTGCCGCAGTTGGGCAAGGGTAAAGGCAACAAGATCATCGGGATTCCCGGTGACCGGGTGGCCAGTCGCGAGGAGTATGTGACTGACATCGCCGTGGTCCCGGAAGGCTCTACCCTGGTGCTCCAGGCCGGCAAGCGCACGTTGTCATTGCGCCCTGACGACCTTGAACACTACAAGGGTGAGCGTGGCCGGCGAGGTAACAAACTGCCACGAGGCTTCCAGCGAGTGGATGCCTTGCTGGTCGAAACGCCGGTTTAAGCGGTACTAGAGGCCTCGATCTACGATTTAACGCGTAGATCGATGCTTTCGCGCTGGAGTCATGGCGCATATTCACGGATGATATGGCCTTTCCAGCGCCGGCGTGGCCGAGCGTGTTCAGGTTATTTTTAGTATTACATTGTGGTTCGCCTTGTGGCAGCCACTTGGATGGGATGATGACTGCTCCACGCCTTCCTCTATTTTTGATGCTCGCTGGCCTTTTGGGGTTGGCGGGTTGCAGCACACATCAACCGGTGTCGCTGTACCAGCTGGACAGCGGAAGTCCGGCTCAGCCAGCCCAAACCGCTGGCATGGCAGTATTGCTGGGGCCGGTAGTCGTTGCCGATTACCTGCAACGCGAAACCCTGCTTCAACGTCAGAACGACGGCAGCCTGCAAGGTTCCACAGATGGTCGTTGGGCCGGTAGCCTGTCGTCGGATATCAACCAGTTGATGTTGCGTCAGGTCGCCGGCCAGTTAGACAGCCAGCGAGTAGTCCTGGCGCCGGGACCCTCCGGGTTCACCCCGGATGTACAGGTGTTGCTGACCATTACGCGGCTGGATTCCGGCAAGTCGCAACCGGCGATCCTGGATGCACAGTGGCGCCTGATCGACCGTCGCGGGCAGGTGCGGGACAACCGCATTGTGCACCTGCAGGAAGAACACGCCGGCACCACTGCGTCCCAGGTCCAGGCTCAGGGTGTGCTGTTGCAGCACTTGGCACAGCAGTTGTCGG
Source organism: Pseudomonas sp. GW823-FHT02F05 (assembly GCF_058797315.1). Lineage (NCBI taxonomy): Bacteria > Pseudomonadati > Pseudomonadota > Gammaproteobacteria > Pseudomonadales > Pseudomonadaceae > Pseudomonas > Pseudomonas sp. GW823-FHT02F05. The sequence continues at coordinate 81,392 of NZ_JBXAJM010000023.1, read as the reverse complement.
TGGCCCTCAAACCACTGGCCAACCAGCCGCCGATTGCCGAAGCGCAGCCGCGTAAACAGGCCCCCGCCCAGGCCAAGCCTGCGGCCCCGGAAAAGCCGAAGATGCCGATGGCCACGCCGATTCGTACGGATCTGGAAGTGTTCAGGTTCTGATCTGAAATTTATTTTTGAAAAAGCCCGCCAAGCCCGCGGGCTTTTTCATGCCTGCTGTAAAACGCCAGCGCCTAATTCTGCGTACCTGTTAATTCTGACAGTATCCAGCTGCGCATAAGGTCTCTAGTGTGATTTCAGTCCTATCTCTTAAGGTACTGAACTCATGAAAAAAATATCGATCTTCCTCGCTTGGTTTTTTTGTAGTGCATTAAGTGTTGCTCTCATGGGCTGTAGCCATGAAGTTAATCGTGAATTTGGCGGCCTTGAAAATGATGAACTTCCGCCCGCCGAAGGTGAACTGTCAAGCTTGAGTCAGATAATCCGCCCTGTGACGGGCACCAAGAGGATGCTGGTCACGGTAACCCATTGGCAGGGAGAGCGAGTGTTGGACAGGGATCAGGTGGAGTTGCATACGCTGTCTACTGATCCTAATTCATTACGCTCTTATATTCTGGCTGCGTCCGGTGGAAAGCTGAAGTTGGAGGGGCGGGTAGTGGAGGCGACGTCTGGACCGAAGCCTGAGGGATGCTCTATGTCCACGTCTATCGCGGAGGGTCGCAAGACTGCCGAAAAGAATGGCCTTAATCCCGATGATTTCGACTATGAAATTAACATCGTTAACTGTGGCGGTGGCGCCTTGGCCTTTACCCCCGGTAGGCATGTTGGAGTGTTTGGCAAGGCAGGCTCACCGCATGTTTACAAGCACGAGCTTGGTCATAATTTAGGCTTTCGTCATGGGGGAAGCCTCATAGGCTGCCCCCGCAATGGCGCGTCTGTGAGTGCGCCTGTTGATTGCACTTACGTTGAGTATGGAGACACTGGTGACTCAGTGTCAGGTGGTGGCACGCTTTATCCTGCGGTCAGCCGCCGCTATGCCGGCTGGCTGGATGATGGCCAGGCGACGACTATCACGCGCACCGGCCTTTACAGTTTGAAGGTGTTGGGACGCGAAGGCCCGCAGCTGTACCTGATCAAGATCCCTGAAACCCATTCGCCCGGTGGGGCCTACTACCCGTTGTTGTCGCTCGAATACAGGAAACCTACGGTCTTTGATAACTTTCCGGAGAATGACAACCGGGTCAATGGCGTGTGGATGCGTTATGCGAGGGAGCAAGGCGTGCAGAATGTGCAGATTGATGCCACGCCAGAGACGCCAAGAACCAACGATCCTACCTTACTTACGGGGCAGACATTTGAGGACTCTTCCGGCAAGGTTAAAGTGCTTGTGTGCAGCGCCGGGCCGGACGAGGCGATAGTCGCGGTCGCGCTTGATGGGGCGGGTTTTCCTTACTGTACAACCACGGTCCCCGCTCCCGTCATTGCGGTCCCTCTCGAGGGGGCCAGCACCGGTAAACAGCCAGTATTTGCCGGCACTGCCTGGCCTGGCGCACGTATTGAAATAGTAAATGCTTCCAAGCCCGAGGAAGTCGTGGGCACAGCCATTGCTGATGGCAACGGCAACTGGTCGGTGTACTCGCTGTCAGTGCATGATGTTGGCAGTTATTCTTATACTGCCCGACAAACTTTTGGGGGAAGAACCTCGGTGTTATCTGGCAATCGCAGCTTCAAGGTGGCTGAACTGAGCGTGCCTGCGGCAATAATCGAGACCCCCGCCCAAAATGTCGAAGTTGGCCGCCTGCCGCAAGTGTCAGGTACCGGTGTTCCTGGTGCTACTGTGATGTTGCTTAAATCCAACGATCCTTACAATCCGCTGGCCACTACTAGGGTCGATGGCTATGGCCGCTGGTCAGTGCGCATAGAGCGCCCTCTACCGATAAGTCCACCCGCCTTTACCATGACCGGCTATCAAACCCTTGATGGAAAACGTTCGGGTTGGCTGGCGAACAGGACACTCAAGGTTGTTAATGTACCTGATCCGGCGATTATCCAAACGCCGGCCCAAAGCGTCAGAACGGGCCGCCGGCCTTTTGTGACAGGTACGGGTGTAGCAGGTGCTACTGTTGTGTTGATGCAGTCGTACAAACCTGAAAATATTTTAGCCACTACTACCGTCGATGGTTATGGGCGATGGGCCACGCAGGTTGATAATCCGCTGCCGATAAGCCCACCAGCCTTTACCATGACTGGATATCAGTCGATTGAGGGGAAAAGATCCGGTTGGTTGGCCAATAGAACTATCCAGGTTGTCGATGCTCCCGATCTGGCGATTATCGAAACCCCTGCACAAGGTGTGAAAACAGGACGTCGGCCAGTTGTGTCAGGTAGTGGTATTGCGGGCGCGACCGTCGTGTTGCTCAAATCGGGTGACCCGTATAACGCCTTGGCGACCACCACTGTCGATGGCTATGGACGCTGGTCGGTGCAGGTTGATCAGCCTCTGCCGGTCACAAACTCCTTTGTCATGACGGGCTATCAGCAGCTTGACGGTAAAATCGCCCGCTGGTTGGCGAATAGGACCTTCCAGGTAGTGCAGGTTCCCGATGCTCCGGTTATCGAAACCCCTGCCGAAAACCAGACCGTTGGCCGCCAGCCTCTTGTAAAAGGCAGTGGCGTTGTGGGGGCCGTGGTTGAGTTGAATCAGGAGAACAGGCCCGGAATTCCACTTGGGTACGCGGTTGTCGATGGTTTTGGACAATGGTCTGTCCAGATAGAAAGGCCGCTACCCGTCGGGTCCAACTTTAAAATGAGTGGGTATCAGCTTTTGGACCAGGTCAGGTCAGGCTGGATTCCACGCCGAACCATTAATGTCGTGGATAGCAAGAAAATCAAATAGTACTAGAATGCCCGCAGGTGTTCGTTCTCTGCGGGCTTGCGATCATCAATGCATGAGTCTTGGAGTCAACCCTTGTTGCGGGTCTCATGCATCCGCGCCAACTGACGCTCCAGCATCGACGGATACGGCTCCATCAACCGCTCCACACAACTGGCCCCTTCAGGGCTGGCAATCGGGCGGATACGTGCGCGTTGGCGGATCAGCGTGTCTTCGCTGATCTTGCGCTCCACCAGCAGGAGGTTACGGCTGTGCTGGGACAAGGCCAGAGCATCCTGGGCGATTTCGGTCAGCAGCAGGTCGATCTGGCTGATGCCAAACAGGTCGTCACCCACGGTTAGACCCAGCTGCAGTTGCAGGGTAATGCCGCTGTCGGCTACTTCGATCTGCAGGGCATGGCCCAGGGCGCGCAACAGCTCGCCGCAGCAGATGGCATTGGTCAGGTAGTCCTCGCCGCTGTCTTCGCTGTGGAACAGCATCAGCGTGCTGCCATCGTTCAGGGTGTGCAGTTCGCTCTGGTAGAGCGAAGCGGCCTGGTCGAGGCAGTCGCGGTAGCGTTCGAGCAGTTCGGTCAGGCGGGCACGGGGCAGGCGGCGCAGTTGCTCCTGGGCGCCCAGTTGCACGGCGAGTACGGCACTGTGCTGTGGCTCGGCGTTCTTGACCGCAACGGGTTTGGGCGCAGCGACTGGGGCGGCTGCCGAGGTGTCGCGCAGGTCGGCGAACGGGTCTTCGTCGTCCAGCTCGTCTTCCTCGGCCTTGATCACATGGCGCGGCGCAGGCTTGAGGCCGGCCACCGGGGCGCTTTCGTCGAAGCCTGGGTCGCGCAGGTCGCGCACTTCAAACTCAGGCTCGTCATTGTAGTCCTCGGTGTCGTCGTACTCAGGCTCGGGCTCGACTTCAGGCGCTTTTGGCTCCGGGGCAAAGCTGGCGTGGAGCTGACGCGCGAGGTCGCCGATTTCGTCCTGGCGATCGGTGGCCGGGGTGTGTTCGTCGATATCCCGCAGCCAGATGCGCAGTTGCATCAACGGTGTGGAGATATGCCGGCCCAGGCGCAGGCTCAAGGCCAGGGCCAAGGCCAGTAGGATCGCGCTCAGAATGCCCATGCTTTGCAGGCTGATGGTCATCGGCTGCTGGAACTGTTGCATATCAAGGCTGATACGCAGTTGGCCGGCCTTCACGTCCTGGAACGTAATATTACTCTGATACAGGCCTTCGGCCTCACCGAGCAGACCGTTTTTCGGGCGTTGCCCGGCCTCGGCCATGATCCGGTTGTCCACGCTATAGATAGCGGCGTGGGCCACGAGCGGGTTCTTGGTCAGGTTGTTGAGCAACACGTTGAGGCTGAGGATGTCGTTGGACACCAACAACTCAGTCGCCGAAGTGGCAGTCTGGGTTGTCAGGCTCGCGCCCAGGGCGTCAGCTTGCTCGTGCATGGCCTGCTTGAACTGCAAACCCATCACGCAGGCGTAGATCACCAGGGCCAGAGCGACCAGGATCACGTTATGGCTGGCGATGCGCAATGCAATCGGTACACGGCGATGGCGCAGTGCCCGGAAGATCAGCAGGAAGAAGTTATCGGTTTTTACTGGCGTGGGCCGGTTCACTTGCGCTCGGCTCTTGGTCCGTGAAGTTGACGCGCAGTATAGCGACAGGCCCATGGCCGGCAAAGCGCTGGCTGTGCCCGATGGTCACTGAAAGTGGGTAGAATGCGGTTTTTTTCCAGCCTGGGGGTGCGCTTTGCGCGAAATTGTCCTGATCAACATCACGGGTGAAGACCGGCCGGGTCTCACCGCAGCCATTACCGGCGTCCTGGCCCAGGGTGGTGTGAACATTCTCGACATCGGCCAGGCGGTGATCCACGACACCTTGTCGTTCGGCATCCTGGTGGAGATCCCCAGCACCGAACAGGCCTCCTCGGTACTCAAGGACATCCTGTTTACGGCGTATAAGCTCGATCAACAGGTACGTTTCACCCCGGTGTCCGAAGCTGACTACCAGCACTGGGTCGAAGGCCAGGGTAAAAAGCGCCATATCGTCACCCTGTTGACCCGCAAGGTAACGGCTGAGCAGTTGCAGCGCGTTAGTTCAATCACTGCGCAATACGGATTGAATATCGACCATATCGACCGTCTGTCGGGTCGCATGCCCTTGGACACTCCGGCTGACAAAGGCAAGGGCTGCATCGAGTTCTCTGTGCGCGGTGAACCGGCTGACGCGCAAGCGCTACGCGCCGATTTCCTGAGCGTGGCCCAGGAACTGAATGTCGATATCGCCTTCCAGGAAGACTCCCTGTTCCGTCGCAACCGCCGCTTGGCGGTGTTCGACATGGACTCCACCTTGATCGAAGCCGAAGTCATCGACGAGCTGGCCAAGGCGGCCGGTGTGGGCGAGCAAGTCTCGGAGATTACCGAGCGCGCGATGGCCGGCGAGCTGGATTTTCGTGCCAGCTTCAAGGAGCGTCTGGCGCTGCTCAAAGGCTTGGACGTTGGCGTGCTGGATTCGATCGGCGCGTCGCTGCGCCTGACTGAAGGCGCCGAAACCCTGTTCGCCGAACTCAAGCGCCTGGGCTACAAGACCGCCATCCTGTCCGGCGGCTTCACTTACTTTGCCAAGCAGTTGCAGGCCAAGCTGGGCATTGACTATGTATTCGCCAACGAGCTGGAAGTGGTGGATGGCAAAGTGACTGGCGTCGCGGTGGAGCCGATTGTCGACGCCCAGCGCAAGGCCGACCTGCTCAAGGAATTGGCCCATAAGGAAGGCTTGCGCCTGGAGCAGACCATTGCGGTCGGCGACGGCGCCAATGACTTGCCGATGCTGGCGATTGCCGGGTTGGGCGTGGCCTTTCGCGCCAAACCGTTGGTCAAGCAGTCAGCCAAGCAGGCGATTTCGACCTTGGGGTTGGATGGCGTGTTGTATCTGCTGGGCTTGCGTGACCGCGACGGTCAGCTATAAGCCGATCTCACTGTCACTGATCGTTCCCACGCTCCGCGTGGGAGCGCCTCCAGTGACGCTCTGCGTCACGCTTTGGGCGCAGAGCGCCTCGGGCTGCATTCCCACGCGGAGCGTGGGAACGATCAACTGCAATATCAGGCTTTAGCAGCGGCGATGCCCTGGCCCATCTGCACCGGCGTACCCGCTGCCAGTTCTTCAGCCCACTTCACCTGGTCCGGCCCGAACAACACGATGGCGGTCGATCCCAGTTTGAAGCGACCCAGTTCCGCACCTTTCTCCAGATGAATCGGCGCGCGGGCCGCTTCGTCGTAGCGGAAGGTTTTCAGCTCGCGTTTCGGCGGCGTCACCAAACCGGCCCACACGGTTTCAATCGACGCAACGATCATCGCACCTACCAACACCACGGCCATCGGGCCGCGTTCGGTGTCGAACAAGCAAACAACGCGTTCGTTACGGGCGAACAGTTCCGGCACGTTTTCGGCGGTGGTCTGGTTGACCGAGAAAATCCGCCCTGGCACATACACCATCTCGCGCAGGGTACCGGCCAGTGGCATGTGCACCCGGTGGTAGTCCTTGGGCGACAGGTAAATAGTCGCGAAGTCCCCGCCCATGAACGGCGCAGCCATTGCCGCATCGCCACCGAGCAGTTCCAGCACGCTGAAGCTGTGGCCCTTGGCCTGGAAGATACGACCATGTTCGATCGGGCCTAGCTGGCTGACCGCGCCATCGGCAGGGCTCAGCACTGCGCCTGGGGTTGGATCTAACGGACGGGCGCCGTCTTTCAGCGCGCGGGTGAAGAAGGCGTTGAAGTGCTCGTAGGCGGTCAGGTCTTCCACCAGGGCCTGGGACATGTCCACCTGGTAGCGCTTGGCGAACCAGGCAGTGAAGGCGTTCTTGAACCAGCGCACGCGGCACTCGGCGATACAGCCGGCCAGGCGCGACAGCAAGTGATGCGGCAGCAAGTACTGGCTGAGGATAAACAACTGCTTTTTCATAACTGTCCTTAAACCTTAAATCTCAACGGGGGTGTCGGGGTGGTTGCCCCATTCGCCCCAGGAACCGGCATAACCTTTGACTCGCGGATAACCGAGCGCCTTGGCCACCAGGTAGGTGAAGCCAGAGCGGTGGTGAGTCTGGCAGTGGGTGATGATTTCTTTGTCTTTGGTCAGCCCGAGGTCTTCGAGGATTTGCGGCATGTCACGGCGGATACGCAGGCTGCGCGCCTTGTCCATGCCGGCGGTCCATTCGAAGTTCACCGCGCCGGGAATGTGGCCGCCCTTGGCTGCGAGCACTTTCTCGCCGGAATACTCCAGCGGGCCACGAGCGTCCCAGATCCCCAGGTCGGCCGCGCCGAGGCGGCTTTGCAGGTATTCGCGGGTGGCTGTGGGGCCGTCGTGCAGCGTAAGGCTGACCGGGCCGCCGGCTGCTGGGGGCGCATCGGTGGAAAGCGGGTGCCCTTCCTCCAGCCAAGCCAGCAGGCCACCGTCGAGGTAGTGATATTTCTGGTGGCCGATCACGTCGAGCATCCAGATAAAACGCCCGGCCCAACCGCCGCCTTCGTCGTCATAGACCACATAGGTGGCGTCCGGGGTGTGGCCCAGTTCGCCGAACAGTTTTTCCAGGTCGGCCTTGCTTGGTAGCAGGCCGGGTGCCGGTGGCTGTCCCAGTTGGGTGCGCTTGGGGTCAACGAAGTGCGCGCCGGGGATATGCCCTTCGGCGTAGCGGGCGACACTGGTGAGGTCTACCAGTATCAAGTGCTTAGAATCGAGGCGACCCAACAGGTCGGCGGATTCGATCACCAGCGGCAAGCCAGAGAAGTCAGGCATGTGAGGTCTCCTGGGCACAAATGTTGGCGATAAAGGCCGGTGATTGTAGCGCAAGCATCAGGCGCTGCGGTTGGTAAAGCTGTGCAGGGCTTTCTCGATGCATTGGGCGGTTTTGCCGAACGCCTGCACGGTGGTTTCCGAGAACGGCCCGCCGCCCTGGTCCGCCACGATCAGCATGACCACGCGACCGTTGCAGCTCAGTGAGCGCAACAGCAAGTGCTCGCCAATAAATAGACGACGCAGGATTGGTGGCAGCAATGCGGAAAACTGCGCATGGTTGTCGGGGTTCAGGCGTACCTGGGCGGACTTTTCCAGCAGGCGTTGCAGCAGTGTGCTATTGACCACATCCAGGCTCAGGTGAGCCGCGTCCTTGGGCAGGCCGTCGGCCTGGTGTACACGCAAGGTGCTCAAGGCGCGATCTGCCATGAATATCAGTACCCGCTGCATGCCACTGGCGACCAGGGCTTCCTTGGCGCAAGTGGTCAGGTGCATGGCGTTGGCAAAGCGGCTCGGCTCCACCAGCAACTCGGTGCAACGCGTGCGCCACACGGCCAAGGCTTCGGCAGTGGGCGGTGGTGCCGGCAGCAAGCCGCGATGGACTTTCTGTACGTGCCACGGCCAGATCAGCGACAGCGCCGGGTGCCAGAGGTCGGGCATCAAGGTGGTACGAGCACTGGTCACCGCTTGTTGGTGGGCTTGCTGTTGCACATCGCTCAACGGCGTTTGCAGGTACAGCGCCGTCAGGTATTGCCAGCGCTCAGTGTGCGGGCAGGTCCAGGATTCCTGGGCCGACATCGCCAGGCCGTTGGCCAGCAATACGGTGTTGGCCGGCTGGTTCAGCCAGCGTCGCAGGTTGGGCTCGGCATCGAGCAATTGCTGGTGGCGCAGGGCGTCGTCTTGACGGGCAATGTGCAGCGCCTTGACCAGCAGGCGTTGCTCGGCCAACAGCAACTTGTAGCCCTGTGAAACCCAGATCGGCAGGTGCCAGGCTTCGGTCAAGCCCAGGCACAGGTCAAGCAAACGCACGCCGAACAGCTGTTGCTCGACCTGGCGCGCCGATTGGCCTTTATGGATCACCCGTAACTCCCATTCCTCCAGGAGCTTGGGGTAGGCGACGGCCATCGGCCACAGTGGCGACAGAAACAGCAGGCTGCCCCAGTGGATGTCCTGCCACAGCCGCGCGAGGCGACTGCCGAACAAACCGTTGGCTTGCTGGGATGCGTGCTGGCTGATCAGCAACAGCTGACGCAAGGCCACGGGGATTTCCCGGGCGGGTACCGAAGGCAGGCGCGCCAACAACTCTTCTGCACGTTTGAGGCCAAGACGGTTAAGTGCGACTTCAAGGTTTTCTGCAGGTTCGGTCAGGCTGCCGTAGGCGTGGCTGTTGGCTTCGCGCATCACACTCAGCACCAGGGCCGGACTGTTTTGCATCAACTCAGCAATATCTCGCAATGAACTGCGGCTATCGCGAATGGCTTTGCACACGCGTTCATGGCTGGCCTGCGGCACGGGCAGCAGCACGTCGTCCAGGCACTTGATCCAAGCGGCGAGGGTAGTGGGGCGGTTTGTTGGGACTGTCGTTTCAATTGCCATGATTGGGGCGCGATCATCACTTGCGTTCAACACGCCCGGAACGGGCCGAATTGGCTTTTCGCCTTAACGGGCTATAGTCTGGCGCAGTTTTGCCGATAAGTAGAACAAGAGTTTTCTGCTGCACCCCATATGTCCATGAACCCGACGGCGCAAGTACCCCTCTCCTATGGCTAAAATTATCGGCATCATTGTCGTCATCGCAAGTGTGCTCGGAGGGTACGTCCTCTCCCACGGTAAAATCGCCGCACTGATCCAGCCTTTCGAAGTGCTGATTATCGGCGGTGCCGCGTTCGGCGCATTTTTGCAGGCCAACCCAGGCTATATGACCATGCACGTGGTCAAGAAGTCCCTGGGCATGTTCAGTTCGCGCTTCTCCCACACGTTTTATCTTGAAGTGCTGGGGCTGATCTACGAGATCCTCAACAAAAGCCGCCGTGAAGGCATGATGGCGATCGAAGGCGATATCGAAGACGCTGCGGCCAGCCCGATTTTTGCCAAGTACCCGGCCGTGCTCAAAGACGAGCGCATGACCGCGTATATCTGTGATTACCTGCGCATCATGTCCTCCGGCAACATGGCGCCTCACGAGCTGGAAGGCCTGTTCGACATGGAGTTGTTCAGCCTCAAGGAAGAGCTGGAGCATCCTTCCCACGCCGTGACCGGCATTGCCGACGGTATGCCCGGTTTTGGTATTGTCGCGGCGGTACTGGGGATCGTGGTGACCATGGCGTCCCTGGGCGAGGGCGATCAGGCGGCCATCGGCATGCACGTAGGTGCGGCGCTGGTCGGCACCTTCTTCGGTATTCTCGCCGCCTATGGTTTCTTCGGCCCGCTCGCCACCTCCCTGGCCCACGATGCCAAGGAAGAGATCAACCTCTACGAAGCGATCAAGGCGTGCCTGGTGGCATCGGCGTCGGGCATGCCGCCGTCGTTGGCCGTGGAGTTCGGGCGCAAAGTGTTGTACCCGAAACACCGCCCAAGTTTCTCCGAGCTGGAACAAGCGGTTCGCGGTCGCTAAGCCATGGAAAACAACCAGCCGATCATCATCAAGCGCGTCAGGCGCTTCGCTGCGGGGCACCATGGCGGTGCCTGGAAAATCGCCTTCGCCGACTTTGCCACGGCGATGATGGCGTTCTTCCTGGTGTTGTGGCTGATGTCCACCGCTACGCCAGAACAGAAAATCGCCATCGCCGGCTACTTCAAGGACCCGATTGGCTTTTCGGAAAGCGGTACGCCGTTTGTCATTGACCTGGGCGGCTCGCCGGAACTGGCGCCCGAGCGCACCATCAACCCGGAAGTGCAAACTGAATCGCCTCAGGAAAAAATCCCGATTGAGCGCGACACTGTCGAATCCATGGCCGAGCAGGTCGAACAGGAGCGACTGGAACTGTTGCTGCAGGAATTGCAGAACAAGGTTGAAGAAAACCCACAGTTGCTGAAGTTCAAGGACCAGATTTCCTTCGAGATCACCCCCGAGGGGCTGCGCATCCAGATTACCGATGCGGCCAACCGGCCGATGTTCGACTCTGGCAGTGCGCGGTTGAAGCCGTACTTTGAAGACATCCTGCTGGCCATGGCTGACACCATCAAGGCGGTGCCGAACAAGATCAGCATCAGCGGGCATACCGACGCCAAGCCCTACGCGGGCCAGGGTGATTTCGGCAACTGGGAACTCTCGGCCAACCGCGCCAATGCTGCCCGGCGTGCGCTGGTGGCCGGCAGCTACCCGGACCCGCAAGTGGCGCGGGTAGTGGGTTTTGCCTCCTCGCAACTGTTTGATCCCAAAGACCCGTTCAACCCGGTCAACCGCCGTATCGACATCGTGGTGCTGACCAAAAAAGCCCAGCGTGCGATTGAAGGCGATCAACCCCCGCCACCGGCACCGACCCAGGGCGACGGTGCGCCAGGCGAAGTGCCGGCCGACCCCAACGCGCTACCGCCGGAGCAGGAACCGCTGCCAGCCCATGAGCTGCGCCAGAAGCTGAACCTGTTTGATGATGGGGGCGTCAAGGATCCTACGACGCCTGCGCCGAAGCCGTAAGCTCCAGATACAACGAGGCCGCGATAATCGCGGCCTTGTTGTATCTGCGCTGTCATAGATATCTACACAATTTTGGGGCGACGCTGGGCCTGTGGCGAGGGAGCTTGCTCCCGTGACGGCCTGACAGCCGGCGCCTATCTACCTGACGCCCTCAATCCAAATGTGGGAGCTGGCTTGCCTGCGATGGCGATTTGCCGATGTACATATCCATTCCTGCGGTAACGGCCACCGATACCGATGCTGCATTGTAGGAGCGAGCTTGCTCGCGAAAAACGTCAACGATAACGCGTGTATCCAGGATGCCCGCGTTGCGCTTGAGGTCTTCGCGAGCAAGCTCGCTCCTACAGAGGGCTGCTTAGTAGCTGCTCTCGGGCAAGCTCGCAATAATCGACCGATAGCTGTTCATCCGCTGCTGCTGCACGCGCCCATCTTCCAGTGCCTTGAGCAGCGCACAGCCCGGCTCGCGGTCGTGTTTGCAGTCGCGGAAGCGGCAGGTGCCGATCAGGTCGTTGAACTCAATAAAGCCGGCTTCCACATCGCTACGGCTGACGTGGCCCAAGCCAAATTCACGGATACCCGGCGAGTCGATCAACTCGCCGCCGCCCGGGAAGTGGAACAGCCGTGCGGTGGTGGTGGTGTGGGTGCCCTGGCCGGACAGCTCCGACAGCGGGCCCACGCGGGTTTCGACTTCCGGCAACAGGCTGTTGACCAGCGACGACTTGCCCACGCCAGACTGGCCGACGAACACGCTGATCCGCCCGTCCAACTGCTGTTGCAGCTGTTCCATGCCGTTGCCGTGGTGAGCCGACACTTCCAGCACCGGGTAGCCCAGGGTGCGGTAGACCGCCAGCAATGCGTTGAGCGCCGGGGCGTTCTGCTCGTCGATCAGGTCGAATTTGTTCAGCAGCAGCAACGGGCGGATGCCAGCATGCTCAGCCGCGACCAGGTAACGGTCGATCAGGTTGGCATGGGGCTCGGGCAGTGGCGCGAACACGATCACGATCATGTCGACGTTGGCCGCCACCGGCTTGAGCTGCCCACGGCTGTCGGGGCGGCGCAGTTCGGTGCTGCGCGGCAACTGGGCGACGATGACGCCGATGCCCTGGTTGCCGGCACGCCACACCACCTTGTCGCCGGTGACCAGCGCGGGCAGGTTGGCGCGCAGGTGGCAACGGAACACCTGGCCTGCGAGTTCGCCTTCGAGCGCCTCGACTTCGACCTGCACACCAAAGTGCGCGATCACCAGGCCCGTTTGTTCGGGGCCCAGGTCGCCGCCCTCGAGCGCTTCCACGGCTGAGGATTCACGTTTGGCGGCGCGGGCGGCGCGTTCACCTTGAATCTTTTCGATGCGCCAGTTTTGGCGACGGTTGAGCTGGCGTTTGGCCATTGGTGTTCCGTGTCGATAATGCAAAAGTTGGGTAAAACGGCCGCGAGTCTAGCACGCCCCCGCCTGCTAAACTGCCCGGCTACGCCAAGGTGCCAAGAGAATCAAGCCATGCAAAACCCACAGAACCTGATTTGGATCGATCTGGAAATGACCGGTCTGAACCCCGACACCGACGTCATCATCGAGATGGCGACCATTGTCACCGACAGCAACCTCAACACCTTGGCCGAAGGCCCGGTGATCGCCATCCACCACAGCGACGCCGTACTCGCCACCATGGACGAGTGGAACACCCGCACCCACGGTAACTCCGGGCTGACCCAGCGCGTGCGCGACAGCCGCATCAGCATGGCCGAAGCCGAGGCCGAAACTATCACCTTCCTGGAAAAATGGGTGCCCAAGGGCAAGTCGCCAATCTGCGGCAATAGCATCTGCCAGGATCGTCGCTTCCTTTATACGCACATGAAGGGGCTGGAAAGTTACTTCCACTACCGCAACCTGGACGTGTCGACCTTGAAGGAACTGGCTGCGCGTTGGGCGCCGGAAGTCAAAGACAGCTTCCATAAAGGCAGCACGCACCTGGCGCTGGACGATATTCGTGAGTCGATTGCCGAGTTGCAGCATTACCGCAAGCATTTCATCAAGGCTTGATTCTGCGGCGCCAGTGAGTGCGCTATCGCAGGCAAGCCAGCTCCCACATTTGACTGCATTCGCAAATTCAAAGTGTGGGAGCTGGCTTGCCTGCGATACAGGCGACGCGGTTTATCGCCAAGCGCCCCCTTTTGGTGCCCTCGGCAAATGATTAGACTGCCGGCCTCTCTGTCAGGATCGCCATCATGTTGCTGATGCTCTACCTCGTCGCCATCACCGCCGAAGCCATGACTGGCGCCCTGTCCGCGGGTCGGCGTGGCATGGACTGGTTTGGCGTGGTGCTGATCGCTTGCGTGACAGCCCTGGGCGGCGGTTCGGTGCGCGATGTGTTGCTCGGCCACTACCCGCTGACCTGGGTCAAACACCCGGAATACCTGGTGCTGACCTCTGTTGCGGCGCTGGTGACGATCTTTATCGCACCGCTGATGCGCCACCTGCGCTCGCTGTTCCTGGCGCTGGATGCGGTGGGGTTGGTGGCCTTCACCCTGATCGGCTGCATGACCGCCCTGGAAATGGGCCACGGCATGTTGGTGGCGTCGGTCAGCGGAGTCATCACCGGGGTATTCGGCGGCATCCTGCGGGATATCTTCTGTAACGACATCCCGCTGATCTTCCGCCGCGAGCTGTATGCCAGCGTGTCGTTCCTGGCTGCCTGGTTCTACTTGCTGTGCCTGTACCTGGAGCTGCCCAGCGAGCAAGCGATTCTGCTGACGCTGTTCAGTGGCTTCCTGTTACGCCTGCTGGCGATCCGGTTTCACTGGGAAATGCCCAAGTTCGTCTACAACGACGATGTGCACTAGCGCGCAGCGTGTTGCTCCAGCGCCCATTCCACGTGTTCGCGTACCAACTCCGACGGGTAGTCCCGCCGCGCCTTCAAGGCTTCCAGCACTGGAATGCTGGAGGGCGCATTACCCAGGCCCACCGCCAGGTTGCGTAACCAGCGCTCGTAACCGGCGCGGCGCAGGGGAGAGCCCTCGGTGCTGCTGAGGAATTTATCCTCGTCCCACATAAACAATTCGGCCAGTTCTGCGTTATCCAGATTGTGCCGTGGCTTGAAATCGCTTTCGGCGGTAGGTCGAGCGAAACGATTCCACGGGCAAACGATCTGACAGTCATCGCAGCCAAATACCCGGTTACCAATCAGTGGGCGCAGATCTTCGGGGATGGCACTCTTGAGTTCGATGGTCAGGTACGAAATGCAGCGTCGCGCGTCCAGCACGTAAGGGCCAACGAAGGCGTTGGTGGGGCAGATGTCCAGGCACGCCGTGCAGCGGCCGCAGTGTTCTGTGGCGTGGGGTGGGTCTACCGGCAACGGTAGATCGACAAACAGTTCGCTCAGGAAGAAATAACTGCCGGCCTTGCGGTTGAGAACCAGGGTGTTTTTACCGATCCAGCCCAGGCCCGCTTGCTCGGCAATGGCTTTTTCCAGGACGGGCGCGCTGTCGACGAAGGCGCGAAAGCCGAACGGCCCGATCTGCGCCTGGATGCGGTCGGCCAGTTGCTGCACGCGCTTGCGGATCAGCTTGTGGTAATCGCGGCCCAGGGCGTAGCGCGAGATGTAGGCTTTTTCCGGCTGGCCGAGCAGTTGCGCCATCTGGGTGTCGCCGGGCAGGTAGTCCATGCGCAGTGACACCACGCGCAAGGTACCGGGCACCAGCTCGTCCGGGTGGGAGCGTTTGCTGCCGTGGGCGCCCATGTACTCCATCTCGCCGTGGTAACCCGCGTCGAGCCAGCGTTGAAGGTGCTGTTCATGCTCAGCCAGGTCGAGGCCGCTGATGCCCACTTGTTGAAAGCCCAGCTCGCGACCCCAGTCTTTGATCGATTGGGCGAGAGCGGGCAGATCGGAGGTAATAGCAGGCATGAGACACGGGAAACCACAGGTTAGATGCGTATAATTCTGCCAGACATCGGAGCTTGAAGACGCATGCCTCAGACAAAACACCCAATTACCGACGTGCAGCTGTTGTTGCCCGGCCATTTGCCGCAACTTGCTGCGCGTTCCCCGGACGCCCATAAGGGCCAGTTCGGCCACCTGCTGGTCATCGGTGGTGACCGTGGCGTTGGCGGCGCGGCGTTGCTGAGCAGCGAAAGTGCCTTGCGCAGCGGCGCCGGCATGGTCTCGCTGGCGACGCGGCCGGAACACGTGCCGGCCGCTCTGGCTCGGCTGCCGGAGGTCATGGCCGTCGGCGTGAGCTCGGCTAACCAGTTGATGGGCCTGCTGGAAAAAATCTCGGTGATCGTCATTGGCCCAGGCCTGGGCGATGACGCCTGGGGCAAGAGCCTGTTGTCGGTCGCGGCCAATGCCAGCGTGCCGCAGGTGTGGGATGCCGACGCGCTCAATCAACTGGCCACTGGCAGCGTCGAGCTGCCGGCCAACTGTGTGATTACCCCTCATCCGGGCGAAGCTGCGCGTTTGTTGGGGCTATCGACAGCCGAGGTTCAGGCAGATCGCCGTAAGGTGGCGCGCGCGTTGAGTCAGAAATTCAATGCAGTGGCTATCCTCAAGGGTGCTGGCAGTTTGATTGCCAGCCCGGATGGACGGCTTGCCCGTTGTGATCAAGGCCACCCGGCAATGGCGGCGGCGGGGCTCGGTGATGTCTTGGCCGGCCTGGTCGGGGCATTATTGGCTCAGGGTATGCCCGCGTACGAAGCGAGCTGCCTGGCCGTGTGGTTGCACGCGACCGCCGGAGACCGCCAGGGTAGTTTTGGTCGCGGCTTGGCTGCCAGCGACCTGATCCCCGCCATTCGTCAATTGCTGGAGGAGCAGTCGCCGTGCCTGAAGTAATTCTTTTCCTGGCAGATGAAGAGGCCATGGTCGCGTTGGGCCAGCGTATTTCGCAGGTCACGCAAGGGGCCGGGTTGATCTTTCTCGAGGGTGATCTGGGCGCAGGCAAAACCACACTGTCCCGGGGGATTATTCGCGGCCTGGGCCATACCGGCGCGGTAAAAAGCCCGACCTTCACGTTGGTCGAGCCCTACGAAATCGGCGACGTGCGTGCTTTCCACTTCGACCTCTATCGCCTGGTCGATCCTGAAGAGTTGGAGTTCATGGGCATCCGTGATTACTTCGACGATGATGCGCTGTGCCTGATCGAGTGGCCAAATAAAGGCACAGGCTTTTTGCCAAAGCCGGACCTGACCATTACCATTACGCCGCATGAGCACGGACGTCAGCTGAAGTTGTTGCCCCAGAGCCCACGCGCTGAGTCGTGGTGTGCTGCTCTGGCATTGGAATTCAAATAATTGGTGGGGTTAGGTATGCGCTTTCGCGCGTTGGTTGCTGTCGTGGGGGTGTTGCTTGCGGCAATGACTGTCAATGCTCTGGCTGCTTCACAGGTGAAAAGTGTTCGCCTGTGGCGAGCGCCGGATAACACGCGACTGGTGTTCGACCTGTCTGGCCCGGTCCAGCACAGCGTCTTTACCTTGACGGCGCCTGATCGCCTGGTGATCGACATCAACGGTGCCAGCTTGGCCGCGCCGCTGAAAGTCTCTACCGCCAACACGCCCATCACCGCCATGCGCTCGGCCCAGCGTACGCCGACCGACCTGCGTGTGGTCATCGACCTGAAAAAGGCCGTGACCCCCAAAAGCTTCTCCCTGGCCCCCAACGCCCAGTACGGCAACCGCCTGGTGGTCGACCTGTTCGACAACCCCGCCGACGCCGCACCGCCGCCTGCGCCAACGCCGAGCGTGGCGACGGTGCCTGCGGTGCCGGTCAACCCTTCGCAACCCCAGGTCAAGCTGCCACCGCCGCCGCCTGCACCGGCAGGCAAGCGCGACATTATCGTGGTGATCGATGCCGGCCACGGTGGCGAAGACCCGGGGGCTTCCGGCTCACGCGGCCAGCATGAGAAAGACGTGGTGCTCGCCATCGCCCGTGAACTGCAGCGCCAGGTCAACGGCATGAAAGGCTACCGCGCCGAGCTGACCCGTACCGGTGACTACTTCATTCCGTTGCGTGGCCGTACCGAAATTGCCCGTAAGAAGGGCGCTGACCTGTTCGTGTCCATTCACGCCGACGCCGCGCCTTCAACCGCTGCCTTTGGCGCCTCGGTATTTGCCCTGTCGGATCGCGGCGCCACCTCCGAGACTGCGCGCTGGCTGGCCGACAGTGAAAACCGTTCCGACTTGATCGGCGGGGCCGGCAACGTGTCCCTTGATGACAAGGACAAGATGCTCGCAGGCGTACTGCTCGACCTGTCGATGACCGCCTCGCTGACCTCCAGCCTCAACGTGGGCCAGAAAGTCCTGAGCAATATCGGCCGCGTGACGTCGCTGCATAAACAGCGTGTGGAACAAGCCGGGTTCATGGTGTTGAAGTCGCCGGACATCCCGTCGATCCTGGTGGAAACCGGGTTTATCTCCAACGCCAACGAAGCGTCGAAACTGGCCAGCGCCAGCCACCAGCAAGCGCTGGCGCGCTCGATCAGCGCCGGCGTGCGCCAGTTCTTCCAGCAGAACCCGCCGCCGGGCACCTACATCGCCTGGCTGCGTGACTCCGGCAAAATCGCCCAGGGCCCGCGTGACCATCGTGTGCAACCCGGTGATACCGTTGCCATGCTGGCGGTCCGTTTCCAGGTAACGCCTGCAGCCTTGCGCAGCGCCAATAACCTGAAAACCGACGAGTTGAAGATCGGCCAGGTGTTGACCATCCCCGGCACCTCATTGGCGGCGCAGTGATGAGCGAATCCACCTTGAACAGCGGCTCGCGCATTGAATTGCTCAGCCCGCGCCTTGCCAACCAGATCGCTGCGGGTGAGGTGGTTGAGCGCCCGGCGTCGGTAATCAAGGAGTTGCTGGAAAACAGCATCGACTCCGGTGCCAAACGCATTGATGTCGATGTGGAGCAGGGCGGCGTCAAGCTGCTGCGGGTACGTGACGATGGCAGCGGCATCTCTTCGGATGACCTGCCCCTGGCCCTGGCCCGTCACGCCACCAGCAAGATCCGCGACCTGGAAGACCTGGAGCGGGTCATGAGCCTGGGCTTTCGAGGCGAGGCCCTGGCCTCCATCAGCTCCGTGGCCCGCCTGACCCTGACCTCCCGCACCCGTAGCGCCGAGCAAGCCTGGCAGGTGGAAACCGAAGGCCGCGACATGGCGCCTCGGGTCCAGCCGGCGGCGCATCCGGTGGGCACCTCGGTGGAAGTGCGCGACCTGTTCTTCAATACCCCGGCGCGGCGCAAGTTCCTCAAGGCCGAGAAAACCGAATTCGATCACCTGCAAGAAGTCATCAAGCGCCTGGCCTTGGCGCGTTTCGATGTGGCGTTTCACCTGCGCCACAATGGCAAGACCATCCTCAGCCTGCACGAAGCCAACGACGACGCCGCACGTGCTCGGCGGGTGGCAGCGGTGTGTGGCAGCGGGTTCCTGGAACAGGCGCTGCCGATTGAGATCGAGCGCAATGGCTTGAGGTTGTGGGGCTGGGTCGGGTTGCCGACGTTCTCTCGAAGCCAGGCCGACTTGCAGTATTTCTTTGTGAACGGCCGGGCGGTCCGCGACAAACTGGTGGCCCATGCGGTACGCCAGGCTTATCGCGATGTGCTGTTCAACGGGCGGCACCCGACCTTTGTACTGTTCTTTGAGGTTGACCCTTCGGTGGTCGACGTCAACGTGCACCCAACCAAGCACGAAGTACGTTTCCGTGATGGGCGCATGGTGCATGACTTCCTGTATGGCACGCTGCACCGTGCCCTGGGTGATGTGCGCCCGGATGATCAATTGTCGGCGCCGATCGTCACCGCGGTGGTGCGCCCGAGCGGTCCCGAGGCCGGCGAGTTCGGGCCGCAAGGTGAAATGAGCCTGGCGGCCAACCTGCTGCAATCGCCCCAGGCGCAGCCAGCCTACACGGCGCCGAATTCGGGTGCCGGTGCGGGTTATCAGTACCAATACACACCGCGCCCGCAATCGACGGCGCCGGTGGCCGAAGCCCAGGCGGCGTACCGTGAGTTTTTCGCGCCGTTGCCGGGTGCCGAGCCGGGTGCTGCTGTGGCGTTGCCCGAAGGCGGCGGTGATATCCCGCCGCTGGGCTATGCCCTGGCGCAGCTCAAAGGCATTTATATCCTCGCCGAAAACGCCCATGGCCTGGTGCTGGTGGACATGCACGCTGCCCATGAACGGATCATGTACGAGCGCCTGAAGATCGCCATGGCCAGCGAAGGCCTCAGCGGCCAGCCGCTGCTGGTGCCCGAATCCCTGGCGGTGAGCCAGCGTGAAGCCGACTGCGCAGAAGAACATCACGGTGTGTTCCAGAAGCTGGGCTTCGAGCTGCAACGCCTGGGCCCGGAAACCCTGGCGATCCGCCAGATTCCCGCGCTGCTCAAGCAGGCCGAGGCCAACCGCCTGGTGGCCGATGTGCTGGCCGACCTGATGGAGTACGGCACCAGCGACCGTATCCAGGCGCATATCAACGAATTGCTCGGCACCATGGCCTGCCACGGCGCCATCCGCGCCAACCGCCGCCTGGCCCTGCCGGAAATGAACTGCCTGCTGCGCGACATGGAAAACACCGAGCGCAGCGGCCAATGCAACCATGGCCGACCGACCTGGACCCAGATGGGCCTGGATGATCTGGACAAACTGTTCTTGCGCGGCCGCTGATGAGTGCCTTGCCCCCCGCCATTTTCCTGATGGGCCCCACGGCCGCCGGCAAGACCGACCTGGCCATCGAGCTGACCAAGGTGCTGCCCTGTGAGTTGATCAGCGTCGACTCTGCCCTGGTTTACCGGGACATGGATATCGGTACGGCCAAGCCGTCGAAGGCGCTGTTGGCCCAATATCCGCACAAGTTGATCGACATCATCGACCCCGCGCAGAGCTATTCGGCGGCGGACTTTCGCACCGACGCCCTGGCGGCCATGGCCGAGATCACCGCGCGCGGCAATATCCCGCTGCTGGTGGGCGGCACCATGCTCTATTACAAGGCGTTGCAGGAAGGCTTGGCCGATATGCCGCCTGCCGATGCCCAGGTGCGCGCCGAACTTGAAGATGAGGCTGCGCGCCTTGGCTGGCAGGCCCTTCACGACCAGTTGGCGGCGGTAGACCCGGTGTCTGCGGCACGTATTCACCCCAATGACCCCCAGCGGCTCACACGCGCCCTGGAAGTATGGCGTGTCAGTGGTCAGACCATGACTGAACATCGCCTGAAACAAACTGCGCAAAGTACTGATGCAGGCGCATCTGGACAGTCACAATTGCCCTATACTGTGGCGAATCTGGCCATCGCTCCGGCAAACCGCCAGGTGTTGCATGAACGAATTGCACAAAGATTCACAATAATGTTGGAACAGGGGTTTGTGGACGAGGTCGTAGCATTGCGTTCAAGAGGCGACCTGCATGCAGGGCTGCCTTCAATACGTGCTGTAGGCTACCGCCAAGTCTGGGATCATCTGGATGGCAAGCTGACGTCCGCCGAAATGCAGGAGCGCGGCATCATTGCCACGCGCCAATTGGCGAAGCGCCAGTTCACCTGGCTGCGCAGCTGGAGCGATTTGCACTGGTTGGACAGCCTGGACAGCGACAATCTGTCACGCGCCTTGAAATACTTGGGAACGGTCTCCATATTGAGCTGAGTCCTTGCAATTGCCGTCTATCCTTGGGGGTGTGACGGCCATAAGCTATCTATTTTCCGATTTTTTATTATTGATCCTTAAAGGAGTGCGGCACATGTCAAAAGGGCATTCGCTACAAGACCCTTACTTGAATACTTTACGTAAAGAGAAAGTTGGGGTTTCCATCTATCTGGTCAACGGCATCAAGCTGCAAGGTACGATCGAGTCGTTCGACCAATTCGTTATCCTGCTGAAAAACACCGTCAGCCAGATGGTTTACAAGCACGCTATCTCGACAGTCGTTCCAGTTCGTCCAATCCGTCTGCCTAGCGCAGCAGGTGACGAACAGGGTGACGCTGAGCCAGGTAACGCCTGATAGGAGTCTCCTTTGTTCTTTGAGCGCCACGGTGGTGGTGAGCGAGTAATCCTCGTTCACTTGGATGGACAGGACCCTGAGGCGCGCGAAGATCCGCAGGAGTTTCAGGAGTTGGCAAATTCGGCCGGCGCCGAGACCGTTGCGTTTTTTAACGTACCGCGTCATCGGCCAACCGCCAAATACCTGATTGGCAGCGGCAAGGTCGAGGAACTGCGCGACCTGGTTCATACCGAAGAAGCCGATCTGGTGATCTTCAATCACACCCTCACTCCCAGTCAGGAACGTAACCTCGAACGTGTTTTCGAGTGTCGCGTGATCGACCGTACCGGTCTGATTCTCGATATTTTCGCCCAGCGCGCCCGCACCCATGAAGGCAAGCTCCAGGTTGAACTGGCCCAGCTTGACCACATGAGCACCCGCCTGGTTCGCGGCTGGACTCACCTTGAGCGTCAGGGTGGCGGTATCGGCATGCGTGGCCCGGGTGAAACCCAGTTGGAAACCGACCGGCGTCTGCTGCGGGTTCGCCTGCGCCAGATCAAGGGCCGCCTGGAAAAAGTGCGCAGCCAGCGCGAGCAGTCGCGACGTGGCCGTTCCCGTGCGGATATCCCGACCGTGTCCCTGGTGGGGTACACCAACGCCGGCAAGTCCACGTTGTTCAATAACGTGACCAAGTCGGATGTGTACGCGGCCGACCAACTGTTCGCCACCCTCGACCCGACCCTGCGGCGTCTGGACATCGACGACCTGGGGCCGATTGTGCTGGCCGATACTGTGGGTTTCATTCGTCACCTGCCCCACAAGCTCGTCGAGGCATTTCGGTCTACGCTCGAAGAGTCGAGCAATTCCGACCTGCTGTTGCACGTGATCGATGCGGCCGAACCGGATCGCATGTTGCAGATTGAACAGGTCATGGTGGTGCTGGGCGAGATTGGTGCCCAGGACTTGCCGATCCTCGAGGTCTATAACAAACTCGATTTGCTTGAAGGCGTTGAGCCACAGATCCAGCGCGACGAGAACGGCAAGCCCCAGCGGGTCTGGTTATCGGCGCGAGATGGCAGTGGCTTGGAGTTGCTGGAACAAGCCATTGCCGAATTGCTCGGCAGCGATTTGTTCGTCGGCACCTTGCGCTTGCCGCAGCGTTTTGCTCGACTGCGTGCACAGTTTTTCGAGTTGGGCGCGGTACAGAAAGAAGAACACGACGAAGAAGGTGTCAGCTTGCTGGCCGTTCGATTGCCACGCTCGGAACTCAATCGGCTGGTCAGCCGAGAGGGTGTTGTACCGGCAGAGTTCATCGAACAACACACTTTGCAATAAAAGCCTGAGAAAGCGGTTGTGCCGCAGTAGCAGGCATTCTGTAGCATTGGTCGGCGCGCCGTGGGTGCGTCTTTGCTTTATCAGATGGAGAGCGCTATGGCTTGGAATGAGCCGGGTGGCAACTCGAATAATCAGGATCCTTGGGGTGGTAAGCGCCGCAATAATGGCGACCGCAAGGGGCCACCGGATCTCGACGAGGCCTTCCGAAAGCTGCAGGAAAGCCTGAATGGGTTGTTCGGTGGTGGAAAAAAACGTGGTGGTGACGACGGCGGTCGCACAAGCAAGGGCGGTGGCTATGGCCTGCTGGGCCTGGGTCTTGTCGTGCTCGCGGCCGTATGGCTGTACAGCGCGGTCTACGTGGTGGACGAGCAGGAGCAAGCCGTGGTGCTGCGCTTCGGCAAGTACTACGAGACTGTCGGGCCAGGCCTGAACATCTATTTCCCGCCGATCGACAAGAAGTACATGGAGAACGTGACGCGTGAGCGTGCGTACACCAAGCAGGGCCAGATGCTGACCGAAGACGAGAACATCGTCGAAGTGCCGCTGACCGTGCAGTACAAGATCAGCAACCTGCAAGACTTCGTGCTGAACGTTGATCAGCCGGAAATCAGCCTGCAACACGCAACCGAAAGTGCCCTGCGCCACGTGGTGGGTTCCACCGCCATGGATCAGGTGCTCACCGAAGGTCGTGAGTTGATGGCCAGCGAAATCAAGGAGCGTCTGCAACGCTTCCTCGACACTTACCGCACCGGTATCACCGTTACCCAGGTGAACGTACAGAGCGCAGCGGCACCGCGTGAAGTGCAGGAAGCCTTTGACGACGTGATCCGTGCACGTGAAGACGAGCAGCGTTCGCGCAACCAGGCTGAAACCTATGCCAACGGCGTTGTGCCGGAAGCCCGTGGTCAGGCCCAGCGCATCCTTGAAGATGCCAACGGTTACCGCGATGAAGTGGTCTCCCGCGCCAAGGGTGAGGCAGATCGTTTCACCAAGCTGGTCGCCGAGTACCGCAAGGCTCCTGAAGTGACCCGCGAGCGTCTGTACCTGGACACCATGCAGGAAGTCTTCAGCAACACCAGCAAGGTTCTCGTGACCGGCAGCAAAGGTGGGCAGAACAACCTGCTGTACCTGCCGCTGGACAAGATGATCGAAGGTGGTCGTAGCGGCGCCAGTGCACCGTCCACCGGTTCGAATGCCGCTGCCAACGAAGCGAGCGCCCGTGCGGCCGCTGACTTGCTGCAACAGCAAACACGTACCAGGGAGAGCCGTTGATGAGCAATAAATCGCTGACCGCCCTGATTGTGGGCGTCGTCGTGGTCATCGCTGCCTGGAACTGCTTCTACATCGTCGCTCAGACCGAGCGTGCGGTGCTGCTGCAATTCGGTCGCGTGGTCCAGGCGGATGTCCAGCCGGGCCTGCATGTGAAAGTCCCCTACGTCAACCAGGTGCGCAAGTTCGACGCCCGCCTGATGACCCTGGATGCACCGACACAGCGCTTCCTGACCCTGGAAAAGAAAGCCGTGATGGTTGACGCCTACGCCAAGTGGCGCGTCAAGGATGCCGAGCGCTTCTACACTGCGACTTCCGGCCTCAAGCAGATTGCCGACGAGCGTTTGTCCCGTCGTCTGGAATCGGGCCTGCGTGACCAGTTTGGTAAGCGCACCCTGCACGAGGTGGTATCCGGTGAACGTGATGCGCTGATGGCTGACATCACCCGTTCGCTGAACACCATGGCGGAAAAAGAGCTGGGTATTGAAGTGGTCGACGTTCGCGTCAAGGCCATTGACCTGCCCAAGGAAGTGAACCGCAGCGTGTTCGAGCGTATGAGCACCGAGCGTGAGCGTGAAGCGCGTGAGCACCGCGCCAAGGGTAACGAGTTGGCTGAAGGTATCCGTGCCGATGCCGACCGTCAGCGTCGTGTACTGCTGGCAGAAGCTTATCGTGAGTCTGAAGAGGCTCGTGGTGACGGCGATGCTCAAGCCGCGGCGATCTACGCCAAGGCCTACGGCCAGGACCAGGAGTTCTACGCGTTCTACCGTAGCCTGCGCGCTTACCGTGAAAGCTTCGCGAACAAAACCGACGTACTGGTGTTGGACCCAAGCAGCGACTTCTTCCGCTACCTGGAAAAGTCCAAGTAACCAGCCCGTGATTCTGTAAGGCGCACTCCGTCGGGCGGCTAAAATGCCTGGCGGGGTGATCCTTTCAGAAAACGGGTGTATGATGCGGCAGCCGGGAAATTCCCGGCTTTTTTGCGTCTGCATGTTTGATTCGGCAGGCGTGACAGGTTTTTCGAGGAAAGTGCCCGACGAGGCCGTTTGCAGGCCGTTCGTCACGTCGCTCTTGCGCGTGGTTTATGCAAGGGGCGGGTATTTTCTGCTTCACTCAAGGCTCGGCCGAGGGCTGGCCGCCCGGATCAAAGGGGAATGGCGTAATGGCAACGGTAGACCGCTGGCTGCTGCCAGATGGCATCGAAGAAGTACTGCCACCAGAAGCTGCGCGCATTGAAGTAGCGCGTCGCCAGGTGTTGGATCTGTTCCAGAGCTGGGGTTACGAGTTTGTCGTGACTCCCCATATTGAGTACCTGGAATCCCTGCTGACCGGCGCGGGCCAGGACCTGGATCTGCGCACCTTCAAGGTCATCGACCCGCAATCGGGCCGGCAAATGGGGTTCCGTGCCGACATCACGCCACAAGTGGCGCGCATCGATGCGCACACCCTGCGTCGTGAAGGCCCGAGCCGTCTGTGCTACGCCGGCAGCGTACTGCATGCCCAGCCGCGCGCGTTGTCGTCTTCCCGTAGCCCGATCCAGTTGGGCGCCGAGTTGTACGGCGATGCCAGCCCGAGCAGCGATGTGGAAGTGATCAGCCTGATGCTGGCCATGCTGCAACTGGCGGATGTGCCGGACGTGCACATGGACCTGGGCCACGTCGGTATCTACCGTGGCCTGGCGCGTGCTGCCGGGTTGTCCGGTGAAGTGGAGCAACAGTTGTTCGATGCCCTGCAGCGCAAGGCGATCGATGAAGTGATCGCTCTCACCGAGGGTGTGCCTGCTGAGCTGGCTGGCATGCTGCGGGCGCTGGTAAATCTGTGCGGCGGCCGTGAAGTGCTGGTGGCTGCGCGTGAGCGCCTGGCCAATGCGCCGGCACCGGTATTGGCGGCACTGGATGATGTGCTGGCAATTGCCGAGCGCCTGTCGGCGCGGTTCCCGGAGCTGCCGCTGTATTTTGATCTGGGTGAATTGCGCGGCTACCACTACCACACCGGTGTGGTGTTCGCGGTATTCGTCCCGGGTGTTGGCCAGGCCATCGCCCAAGGTGGTCGCTATGACGATATCGGCGCCGACTTCGGTCGTGCGCGTCCGGCCACTGGTTTTTCCACCGATTTGAAAACCCTGGTGACCCTGGGGCGTGCTGAGGTCGAGCTGCCGTCTGGTGGCATCTGGATGCCCGACAGTACGGACGCAGCGCTCTGGCAGCAGGTTTGCCAGTTACGCCGTGAGGGTCAGCGTGTAGTCCAGGCCTTGCCTGGGCAGCCATTGGCCGCCGCCCGTGAAGCGGACTGCGACCGGCAATTGATTCAGCAGAACGGGCTTTGGCAAGTATCGCCACTGGCTTCTTGAGTTTTCCTGCCGGCCATCGCCGGCACCAAGTTTGCGCGAATGAGGACAAGTGTTATGGGTAAGAATGTCGTAGTCCTGGGCACCCAATGGGGTGATGAGGGCAAAGGCAAGATCGTTGATCTGCTGACCGAACATGCTGCCGCCGTAGTGCGCTACCAAGGTGGCCACAACGCTGGCCACACCCTGGTCATCGATGGCGAAAAAACCGTCTTGCACCTGATCCCGTCGGGTGTCCTGCGCGAAGGCGTGCAGTGCCTGATCGGCAATGGCGTGGTGGTTGCACCTGACGCCCTGCTGCGCGAGATCACCAAGCTGGAGGAGAAAGGCGTACCGGTGCGCGAGCGCCTGCGTATCAGCCCGTCCTGCCCGCTGATCCTGTCCTTCCACGTTGCGCTGGACCAAGCCCGTGAAAAGGCGCGTGGCGAGCTGAAGATCGGCACCACCGGTCGCGGCATCGGCCCGGCCTACGAAGACAAGGTTGCACGTCGTGGCCTGCGTGTGGGCGACCTGCTCAACATGCCGCGCTTTGAAGACAAGCTGCGTGAACTGGTGGATTACCACAACTTCATGCTGGTCGGTTACTACAAAGAGCCAGCCATCGAGTTTGAAAAGACCCTGGCCGAGTGCAAGGAATACGCTGAGCTGCTCAAGCCGTTGATGCTGGACGTGACGGCCGAGCTGCACGATCTGCGTCGCGCTGGCAAGGACATCATGTTCGAAGGTGCCCAGGGTTCGTTGCTGGACATCGACCACGGTACCTACCCGTACGTGACCAGCTCCAACACCACCGCTGGCGGCGTTGCGACCGGTTCTGGCGTTGGCCCGATGTTCCTGGACTACATCCTGGGTATCACCAAGGCCTACACCACTCGCGTAGGTTCGGGCCCGTTCCCGACTGAGCTGTTCGACGACGTCGGCGCGCACCTGGCCAAGCAAGGCCACGAATTCGGCGCCACCACTGGCCGTGCTCGTCGTTGCGGCTGGTTCGATGCCGTTATCCTGCGTCGCGCTATCGATGTGAACAGCATCTCGGGCATCTGCCTGACCAAGCTGGACGTACTCGACGGTCTGGAAGCCATCAACATTTGCGTCGGCTACAAAGACGCCCAAGGCAACGATGTTGCCCCGACTGACGCTGACAGCTACGTGGGCCTGCAGCCTGTGTACGAAGAAGTGCCAGGCTGGACCGAATCGACCGTGGGCGCCAAGACCCTGGAAGAGCTGCCAGCCAACGCCCGCGCCTACATCAAGCGTGTGGAAGAGCTGATCGGTGCGCCGATCGACATTATTTCGACGGGCCCGGACCGCAACGAGACCATCGTTCTGCGTCACCCGTTCGCGTAATAAGCTGTTGATGTGAAAAGCAAAGGGCTCCTTCGGGAGCCCTTTGTCGTTTCTGCCTGGCAAGCGGCACGACCCTTGCTGTGTTTCCCTCTTTCGAGGTGCTATCAAATTAGTGGCACCCGTGGTGGAGGGATTTCCAGTGTCTGCCGTTCTCTCGTTGTTACAAAGCCGTCTGTTGCGGCCGGTGTTCGTTACCCTTGGTATCGCTCTTTTGGTGCAAGTGCTGGTGGCCGTCGCGCTGACGCGGAGCACGGTGACGGCGCTGGAAGCCGATTTGGGCAATCGCCTGGGCATTGATAGCCAGAAGTTGTCTGGCGAACTGGCCCAAGCTGGCAAGGAAGTCACGTCCAGCCTGGACAGCCTGTCCGCCAGCACGCGCCAGCGACTGACAACTGGGCTTTCCACGCGCTTGCAGGAAGAGCAAAAGCAGTTGCGTGCGACGCTGGAAAAAGACCTGCAGGACTCCGCCAATGACATGGCGCAACTGCTGGCCTCGGTCGCGCCCCGTGCCATGTGGGACAGTGACGTGCCGACCCTTTCAGAGTTTGCCCGCCGGGCCCAGCGCAACCCCAATGTGCTGTTCGTGGTGTATGACGACGCCGCAGGCGAGCACCTGACGCGTTATCTGAACCGTGAGAACCCGATCAACCAGGCGTTGCTGGCAAAAGGCGCGGGTGAGCGTGCTCTGGATAAGGTACTGGACGCGGCCAAGACTGACCCTTCCGTGTACTACGTTGAAGCCTCCATCAGCCCCAACGGTGTGGAAATCGGCAAGGTGCGCATGGGCGTGTCGACCGCTGCGGTTGAGGCCGACCTGCAAGCCTTGGATAAGCGCTTTGCCGCGCTGATCGCCAGCGGTGATCAACTGGTGGGTGATAGCCTCAAGGGAGCCGCCGCTGACAGCGCCAACGCCATGGGCGCCCGGCTGCAATCGGCACAAGCCACTGCCACGCAAATGACGGCCAACACCGCCGCCGCCGTGCAAGACGCGGCGGGCACCCTGCGCTGGCGCATCGGCATGGGGCTGGCACTGGTGGGGCTTGGGGTATTGCTGCTGATCGCCATTGTGCTGGGGCGGCGCGTGGTCAATCGCCTGAAGTTGCTGATTGCCGCGATGGATGATCTGGCGGCCGGCGAGGGCGACCTCACCAAGCGCGTGCAGATCAACAGCAAGGATGAAATCGGCGATATGGCCTCGGCGGTCAATCGCTTTGTGGATAAGTTGCAGCCCATCGTACGGGAGGCAGGCGACGTGGCCCAGCGTACCGGTGTGGAAATCGGTGCCATGACATTGCGCAATGCTGGCGCCGATGCGGCGGCGGGCTTGCAGCGTGATGAAGTGGCCGAGAGTTTGCGCGCTTTGTCGCAAATGGCCGACGAGGCCCAGGCCGAAAGTCACGCTATGCAGGCGGCGTTGCAGCAGGTGGTGGATATTCGCCAGGCCACGGATGAAAACTCACGAACCTCGGCTGAAGTCGGTAGCTTGATCGAGGCGTTGGCGGGGCAGGTGCAGGCCGGTTCCCAGGTGATCGAACGGCTGGCGCAGCAAAGCGAACAGATTGAAGTGGTGTTGACCGTGATTCACGGCATCGCCGAGCAAACCAACTTGCTCGCTCTCAACGCGGCCATCGAGGCGGCACGGGCTGGCGAGACTGGGCGCGGCTTTGCGGTGGTGGCCGATGAAGTGCGTGCGCTGGCGAGCAAGACTCAAAGCTCCACTGGCGATATCCAGGCGCATATCGTGGCATTGCAGCAGGGCGCACGTGAGGCGGTGGAAACCATCGGCAAGGCGGGGCGCCAGGCCAGTGAGGGCTTGCTGGTGCTGCGCGACAGCGTGCGCTTGCAGCAGACGGTGCAGGCTTCTGTGGAGCAGGTGCATGCGGCGATTGGCCTGGCGACGCGTGCGGCTGAGCATCAGGCCCAGGGCGCGCATGCGGTGCGTGGGCGCGTGGAGGTGATCCATGCCCAGGCGGAGCGTGCGGCGCAAGCGGTGGTGGAGACGACGGCCAGTGGGAAGGTGCTGGATGGGTTGGCGGCGCAGTTGAAGGCGAGCTTGGGGCAGTTCAGGGCGTGAGGTCGTCTGGACGGGCTTCATCGCAGGCAAGCCAGCTCCCACATTCAACTGCATTCCAAAGTTGGAGCGCGGTCAACTGTGGGAGCTGGCTTGCCTGCGATAGCTGTTTCAGCGGCTCAAATACATCCGCGTCGTAAGTAGATACACCGGCAACCCCGACACCAGAATCAACAACGCTGCATACGGCGCCGCCGCCGCAAATTCCACATTCGAGGTATGCGCCCAGACGGCCGTTGCCAAGGTATTCAGCCCGGTCGGGCTCAGCAGCAATGTCGCCGTCAATTCCTTCATCGCATCCAGGAACACCAAGGCAAACGCCGCCCCCAGCGCCGGAAAGATAATTGGCAACGTCACCCGGCAAAACGCACTGAAGGACGATGCGCCTAACGTGCGCGCAGCCTCTTCCAACTGTGGCGCCGCCTTGTTCAGCGCTGTACGAATCGGCGCCTGGGCCAATGGCAAAAACAGCAGCGCATAAGCAATCAGCAGCAATGCCGAGGTCTGGTACAGCGCCGGCACGTAATGCAGGGCGAAATACACCAGGGTCAACGCAATCACCAGGCCGGGCAGGGCATGCAGTAAGTACGGCAAGCGTTCGGCCCATAGCGCCAGTTGCCCTTTGTAGCGCACCACCAGCAAACCAACCGGTACTGCCAGTACCAGGCACAGTGCGGCGCCGCCCAGCGAGAGCGCCAGGGAAGACAGCAGCGCCTCACCGATCTCGGCCATCGGAAACGCTGCCGACGAACCGACTGCCAACCAATACCCGAGCATTCCCAGTGGGATGCCACTGCCAATGATCCCCAGCGCCAGGCAATACACCTGGCCCAATGGCGCCCACCTGCCCAGTCGAACCTGCTCGGCGTGCCGCGCCGCGCCCTGGCCGATGCGCACGTGCCGGCCTTTGCCGCGTACGCGCAGTTCCAGCCATAGCAGGGTCAGGCACATCACCAGCAGCACTGCCGAGAGCATTGCCGCATTGGCATTGCTGAACTCCAGTTCGAACTGCTGGTAGATCGCGGTGGTGAAGGTCTGCAGCCCAATGATCGACAGCGCGCCGAATTCCACCAGCATGTGCAGTGCGATCAATAGTGAGCCGGCCAGCAGCGATGGCCACAGCAGCGGCAAGGTGATGCGAAAGAACACGCCCCAGCGGTTGTGCCCCAAAGTGCGGGCCGACTCTTCCAGGGAAGGGTCAAGATTGCGCAGCGTTGCCGCCACCGGCAGAAATACCAGCGGGTATTTGGACAGGCTCATCACTAGGATCGCGCCGCCAAGCCCCTCGAACTGGGCGCTCAGCGACACCCAGGTAAAACTGCTGACGAACGCCGGCACCGCAAACGGCAGGCACAGGATCACGCCCCAGATGCGTCGCCCCGGCAGGTTGCTGCGTTCCAGCAGCCAGGCCAGGGACAGGCCGATCACGCCGCAGCTCAGGGTCACGCCGACCATGAGCGCCAGGGTGTTGCGCAGCAGTCCGAACACATAAGGCCGCCACAGTAGATGCACCGCCTCCGTCCAGCCCGCCTGCCAGGCTTTGAGCCCGACGTAGGCGAGCGGCAACAGGCTCAGGCCAACCAGCAACAGCACAGGTAGCAGCAGCCAGATCGACGGGCGTTTGCGACGGGGGGTGAACCCCGCGACGGAAAGCGATGGGTTCATCAGTTCAGGCCAACGTCACGTTCCAGTTCCAGGGCTTCTTCGGCGTTGCCCAGGTCTGCGGGGGTGACCTTTGGTGGCTGCAGCTCGCTGAATGGCTTGAGGCCGCGGTTCGATTCCATGCCCTTGCGCAGCGGGTACTCGGCCGACGTGTTGGTGATCACGCGCTGGCCTTCTTCGCTGGCCATGAATGCCAGCAATTGCTGAGCTTCTTTGGGATGCTTGCTGGATTTGAGTGCGGCAGCGGAGGATACGGTGATCAGGCCGCCAGCATCACCATCGGTGAAGTAGTGCAGTTGGGAATCCAGATTGGTTTTTTCCTTTTTCAGGGCAAACCAGTAGTAGTTATTCACCAGCACGGTGGCCACTTCGCCTTTTTCCACGGCCTTGAGGGCAACCATATTGTTGCTGTACACCTTGCCGAAGGCGCGCAGACCGGTCAGCCATTCTTCTGCGGCTTCGCGACCGTGCAGCTTGATGATCGCCACGGCTTGCTCCTGGAACGCGCCGCTGGTGGGAACGAAGCCGACTTTGCCTTGCCACTCGGGGCCGGCAAAATCCAGTACCGACTTGGGCAGGTCTTTTTCGGCAATCAGTTTGGGGTTGAAGGCTACGACGCGGGTGCGTGCGGTCACGCCCATCCAGTCGCCGTTTTTGCCCACGTAATCCTTGGGCAGGACATCGAGGGTGCTGGCATCGATTTTTGCCAACAGGCCTTGCTCGCCGAGTTTGTTCAGGGGCGGTGATTCTTCGGTGTAGATGACGTCGGCAGGGGAGCGCTCACCTTCTTCGACGACCTGGCTGGCCAGCTGGTTGCTGCTACCTTTGCGCACGTTGACGTGGATGCCGGTCCTGGCTTCGAAGGCCTTGGCGAGTTCATCGCCGACTTCTTTGTGTTGGCCGTTGTATAAGGTCAGGGAGACCTTGTCGGCAGAATGGGCGGCGGGCGAGAGCAGGGTCAGGCTGAGTAGGGTGAGGGTCAGGCCGCGCAGAAGGGATGTCTTGAGTCGGTTGTCACGGATCATCATCCGAAGTGTTCCTCGCTTATATGCAACAAATCATTGCAAGGATAAACGATAAATCTTCTCAAGTGCGGATGAGGGGGAAATCACTGGGGAAGTTTTCAAACCCCGGAAACGAAAAAACCCGCTTTCGCGGGTTTGATCTGAATTTGGTGCCCAGGAGAAGAC
>NZ_JBXAJM010000023.1:0-48838 GCF_058797315.1 Pseudomonas sp. GW823-FHT02F05 | reverse complement strand
CTCGAACTTCCACGACCTTGCGATCACCAGCACCTGAAGCTGGCGTGTCTACCAATTTCACCACCTGGGCATTATCTAACAACGTTGCCGCTGTTGATGGGGCGAACTATACGGCGGGGCTTTTGATCTGTAAACCCCTGATTCGAAAAATATAAATCAATTTTTCCGTTAAAAATCAGAGGCCTGAAACGAAAAAACCCGCTTTCGCGGGTTTGATCTGAATTTGGTGCCCAGGAGAAGACTCGAACTTCCACGACCTTGCGATCACCAGCACCTGAAGCTGGCGTGTCTACCAATTTCACCACCTGGGCATTATCTGACAACGTTGCCGTCGTCGATGGCGCGCACTATACGGAGCGATATTTGAGCTGTAAACCCCTGCCATGAAAAAAGCCTGGAAAATTTCGCCAGTGGTCGTGCAAGGTGCGCTCCGGGGGCCGCAAAGGGCTTTTAAACGCTTGTTGATACCTGAAATTTCCCGTTTCAATACGCGTATGCCAAACTAACCCGCATATAGACAAGGTGAAAACTCTCTAATGGCCGATTGGCAGTCCCTCGATCCCGAGGCCGCTCGTGAAGCGGAAAAATATGAAAACCCTATTCCTAGCCGCGAACTGATCCTGGCGCACCTCGCCGATCGTGGTTCGCCTGCTAGCCGTGAGCAACTGGTTGAAGAATTCGGTCTGACCACCGAAGACCAGCTCGAAGCCCTGCGCCGCCGTCTGCGTGCGATGGAGCGCGATGCTCAATTGATCTACACCCGTCGTGGCACTTATGCGCCGGTCGACAAGCTGGACCTGATCCTGGGTCGCATTGCCGGCCACCGTGACGGCTTCGGCTTCCTGATCCCGGACGATGGCAGCGACGACTTGTTCATGAGCCCGGCGCAAATGCGTCTGGTGTTCGATGGCGACCGTGCCCTGGCGCGGGTTTCTGGCCTCGACCGCCGTGGTCGTCGTGAAGGCGTGATCGTCGAAGTGGTGTCCCGCGCCCACGAATCCATCGTCGGCCGTTACTTCGAAGAAGGCGGCATCGGCTTCGTTGTGCCGGATAACCCGAAGGTCCAGCAGGAAGTGCTGATCACCCCGGGCCGCAATGGCGCCGCGAAGGTCGGCCAGTTCGTCGAGGTGAAAATCACCCACTGGCCTACTGCGCGCTTCCAGCCCCAGGGCGATATCGTTGAAGTGGTCGGCAACTACATGGCGCCGGGCATGGAAATCGACGTTGCCTTGCGCACCTACGATATCCCTCACGTCTGGCCTGAGGCCGTGCTCAAGGAAGCCGCCAAGCTCAAGCCGGAAGTCGAAGAGAAAGACAAAGAAAAACGCATCGACCTGCGTCATCTGCCGTTTGTCACTATTGACGGTGAAGATGCCCGCGACTTCGACGATGCGGTCTACTGCGAAGCCAAGCCTGGCAAGCTGCGCCTGTTCTCCGGCGGCTGGAAGTTGTACGT
The DNA here is from genome assembly GCF_058797315.1 of Pseudomonas sp. GW823-FHT02F05. Lineage (NCBI taxonomy): Bacteria > Pseudomonadati > Pseudomonadota > Gammaproteobacteria > Pseudomonadales > Pseudomonadaceae > Pseudomonas > Pseudomonas sp. GW823-FHT02F05. Next base: position 47,382 of record NZ_JBXAJM010000023.1, on the reverse strand, counting down.
CGCGATTGCCGACGTATCCAGCTACGTGAAGATCGGTTCGGCCCTGGATAACGAAGCCCAGGTGCGCGGCAACTCCGTGTACTTCCCAGAGCGCGTGATCCCGATGCTGCCCGAGCAGCTGTCCAACGGCCTGTGCTCCCTGAACCCGAAAGTCGACCGTTTGGCCATGGTGTGCGAGATGACCATCTCCAAAACCGGCGAAATGACCGACTACCAGTTCTACGAAGCGGTGATCCACTCCCAGGCACGCCTGACCTACAACAAGGTCAGCACCATCCTGGAAACGCCGAAGACCAGCGAAGCCAAGGCCCTGCGTACCGAGTACGCTGGCGTGGTGCCTCACCTCAAGCAGCTGTACTCGCTGTACAAGGTGTTGCTGGGTGCCCGTCATACCCGTGGCGCGATCGATTTCGAAACCCAGGAAACCCGCATTGTCTTCGGCTCCGAGCGCAAGATTGCGGCGATCACCCCGACCACCCGTAACGACGCGCACAAGCTGATCGAGGAGTGCATGCTGGCGGCCAACGTGGCCACTGCCGAGTTCCTCAAGAAGCACGAAATTCCTGCGTTGTACCGTGTGCACGACGGCCCGCCGCCGGAGCGCCTGGAAAAACTTCGCGCCTTCCTCGGCGAACTCGGCCTGTCCCTGCACAAAGGCAAGGACGGCCCGACGCCGAAGGATTACCAGGCCCTGCTGGCCAGCATCAAGGACCGTCCGGATTACCACGTAATCCAGACCGTGATGCTGCGCTCGCTGAGCCAGGCGGTGTACAGCGCCGATAACCAGGGCCACTTCGGCCTGAATTACGAGGCGTACACCCACTTCACTTCGCCAATTCGCCGTTACCCGGACTTGCTCACGCACCGGGCGATCCGCAGCGTGATCCATTCCAAGCAGAACACCCCGCACGTCAAGCGCGCCGGTGCCATGACCATTCCGAAAGCACGGATCTACCCGTACGACGAAGCGGCCCTGGAACAACTTGGCGAGCAGTGCTCCATGAGCGAGCGCCGCGCTGACGAAGCCACCCGCGACGTGGTGAACTGGCTCAAGTGCGAGTTCATGAAGGATCGCGTGGGCGAGTCGTTCCCGGGTGTCATCACCGCCGTGACCGGCTTTGGCCTGTTCGTCGAGCTGACCGACATCTACGTCGAGGGCCTGGTGCACGTCACCGCCTTGCCGGGTGACTACTACCACTTCGATCCTGTGCACCACCGCCTGGCGGGCGAGCGCACCGGTCGTAGCTTCCGCTTGGGCGATACCGTTGAAGTGCAGGTCATGCGTGTCGACCTCGACGAGCGCAAGATCGACTTCGGCATGCCTGACAAGCCGGCTGAGCCTGCGGGTCGTAAAAAGCGTGGTGAAACCACAGCGCCTGCGTCCAAAGGCAAAGCGGCCACCGCAAAAACCACGGCCGAGCCTGCACCTGCCAAGGCTGGTCGTCGTTCTTCCGCCAAGGACAAGGCCCCTGAAGCCTACCGCCCAAGCGACGCGGCGGCGAAAAACGCCGAGCTGCGCAAGAGCCGCGAGTTGAAGCAGCAGTTGCTCAACGAAGCCAAAAGCGGTGGTAAAGCGGCGTCTGGGGGAAAGTCCCACGGGGCGGAAAAGCCGTCGAGCAAGCCAAGTAAACACCGTAAAGGCCCGCCAAAAGCGGGTTCGGCTCCCGCAAAAAGCGGCGGGTCGCGCAAACCTAAGGCCAAGTCATGAGTCTGGAAAAAATCTACGGCGTGCACGCCGTAGAAGCACTGCTGCGTCACCATCCCAAGCGCGTCAAGCAGGTGTGGTTGGCCGAAGGTCGCAGCGAGCCGCGCGTACAGGCGCTGGTCGAGTTGGCCACGCAGAATAAGGTTGCCATCGGCCAGGCCGAGCGTCGTGAAATGGACGTGTGGGTCGAAGGCGTTCACCAAGGTGTGGTGGCTGACGTCAGTCCGAGCCAGGTGTGGGGCGAGGCGATGCTCGACGAGCTGCTCGACCGTACCGAAGGTGCACCGTTGCTCTTGGTGCTGGACGGCGTGACCGACCCGCACAACCTCGGCGCCTGTCTGCGTTCGGCGGATGCTGCCGGTGCGCTGGCAGTGATCGTGCCCAAGGACAAGTCGGCGACCCTGACGCCGGTGGTGCGTAAAGTCGCCTGCGGTGCGGCGGAAGTGATTCCGCTGGTGGCCGTGACCAACCTGGCGCGTACCCTGGAGAAGCTCCAGCAGCGCGGCCTGTGGGTCGTGGGCACGGCGGGGGAGGCTGAGGTCAGCATTTATGACCAGGACCTTACCGGCCCTACCATCCTGATCATGGGCGCCGAAGGCAAAGGCATGCGCCGCCTGACCCGTGAGCATTGCGATTATCTGGTGCACCTGCCGATGGCCGGTAGTGTCAGCAGCCTCAATGTGTCGGTGGCGACGGGCGTGTGCCTATTTGAAGCCCAGCGTCAGCGTGGTGCCAAGGCTAAGGCCAAGCCCAAGAAGTAATCACCATGTGGGGCTTGCCCCAATCCTGATGTAGGAGCGAGCTTGCTCGCGAAAAACGTCAACGATAACGCGGGCTTCCTGAATGAGCGCGGTGTCTGTGAGTTTTTCGCGAGCAAGCTCGCTCCTACATTTGTGTTTGTGGTGCTTGGGGTTGTTCAAATAATCACCAATTGCCTTGCGCCGCTTCTCCCCCTTCTCTACAATTGCGCCCCTTGCCTTCCTGGCAGGCACCGATGTGCCTCCCCTGCGGCAAGATCCATAAGTGTCATTCACTCCTTGTCTGACCGTTTTTGAGCGGCAGGCTACAACCCGTAAGGAGCATTCATGCGTCATTACGAAATCATCTTTTTGGTCCACCCGGATCAAAGCGAGCAAGTCGGCGGCATGGTTGAGCGTTACACCAAGCTGATCGAAGAAGACGGCGGCAAAATCCACCGTCTGGAAGATTGGGGCCGTCGTCAACTGGCCTACGCAATCAACAATGTTCACAAGGCTCACTACGTGATGCTGAACGTTGAGTGCACTGGCAAGGCCCTGGCCGAGCTGGAAGACAACTTCCGCTACAACGATGCTGTGATCCGTAACCTGGTCATCCGTCGCGAAGAAGCCGTTACTGGCCAATCCGAGATGCTCAAGGCTGAAGAAAACCGCAGTGAGCGCCGTGAGCGTCGCGACCGTCCTGAGCACGAAGGCGCTGATAGCGCTGATAGTGATGACAGCGACAACAGCGATAACGCTGACGAGTAATCCACGGACCTTTTAAGGAGCCTATCAAATGGCACGTTTCTTCCGTCGTCGTAAATTCTGCCGCTTCACCGCTGAAGACGTGAAAGAGATCGATTACAAAGATCTCAACACTCTGAAAGCCTACGTATCCGAGACCGGCAAAATCGTTCCAAGCCGTATCACCGGTACCAAAGCACGTTATCAGCGTCAGCTGGCCACCGCTATCAAGCGCGCCCGCTTCCTGGCCCTGCTGGCCTACACCGACAGCCACGGCCGCTGAGACCGGGCAGTCGACAAGTAGTAAGGGATTGAATGCATGCGCGCCTTAGCTGAGTTCATCATGCGCGGTCGCGTGCAGGCCACTCTGGTAGTGGCTGGATGTGCGGCATTGCCGTTGCTTTATTGGTTGGGTGCTGCCGCAGGTTGCCTTGTGCTACTGCGGCGCGGTTTGAAGGACGCCCTTGGCGTTCTTGCCCTGGGTTTGTTGCCGGCCTTGATCTGGTGGCTGCAAATGGGTGATCCACGGGTACTTCTGGTACTGCTGGGGTCATCGAGCCTTGCGTTGGTTTTGCGCGCAAGTGAGTCCTGGGTCCGCACGCTGCTGGTCAGCGTGGCATTGGGGTTGGTGTACTCAGTGATGCTTGGCGCGGCTTTCCGCCCGCAGATCGAGGCGCTGGCGCAGGAGATCGTCAAGATCCTGCCGTTGGCCCTCGGGGATCTCTACCAGCATTTGTCGGTAGATGAGCGAGCGCGGTTTGCGTCACTGATTGCCCCGGTCCTGACCGGCCTGATTGCGGCTTTGTTGCAGGTCGTCAGCGTGCTGAGCCTGATTCTTGGGCGTTATTGGCAGGCGTTGTTGTACAACCCGGGTGGTTTTGGTCGCGAGTTTCGCAGTATCAGAATCCCAGCGGGGCCGGCGATGTTGCTGCTGGCGTGCATGGTTGTCGGGCCGAACTTCGGCCCACAGATGGCCTTGCTGGCGCCGATTTGCAGCGTACCGCTGGTGTTTGCCGGGCTGGCCCTGATTCATGGGCTTGCCGCGCAAAAGCGACTGGCCAGGTTTTGGCTGGTGGGGTTGTACGTCACGCTGTTGCTGTTCATGCAGCTGATCTATCCGTTACTCGTGGTCTTGGCCATTGTTGACAGCCTGATTGATTTTCGCGGTCGTCTGGCGTCGAAAGACGCCGATAACGCGAACGGTGAAGGTTAAAAGTTAGAGGATTTTCACATGCAACTGATCCTTCTGGAAAAAGTCGCCAACCTGGGCAACCTGGGCGACAAAGTGAACGTTAAGGCCGGCTACGGTCGTAACTACCTGCTGCCATACGGCAAAGCCACCGCTGCAACCGCTGCCAACCTGGCTGCGTTTGAAGAGCGTCGTGCTGAGCTGGAAAAAGCCGCAGCAGACAAAAAAGCGTCGGCCGAAACTCGCGCTGCCCAACTGGCTGAGCTGGAAGTGACTATCACTGCCACCGCTGGTGACGAAGGCAAGCTGTTCGGTTCGATCGGTACCCACGACATCGCTGATGCCCTGACCGCCTCCGGCGTTGAAGTGCAGAAGAGCGAAGTTCGTCTGCCGAACGGCACCATCCGCAACGTAGGCGAATTCGACGTAGCCGTGCACCTGCACGCCGAAGTTGAAGCCACCGTACGCGTTGTCGTGGTAGCAGCTTAAGTCGCACCTAACTGACTGGCACCTCGCGTGCCAGCCGGTTAACATCGGGCACGATCCTGTTTACAGGTCGTGCCTTTTGTTTTTCTACACACCCCAAATTCCAAGTGGCCATGAACGAAATCTCCGCTCCTGAGCAATACGATCTGCAAACCGCTGCCCTGAAGGTGCCGCCGCATTCCATCGAGGCCGAACAGGCCGTGCTCGGTGGCTTGATGCTGGACAACAACGCCTGGGAACGCGTGCTGGATCAAGTCTCGGACGGTGACTTCTATCGTCATGACCACCGCCTGATCTTCCGCGCCATCGCCAAGCTGGCCGACCAGAACTCACCGATCGACGTGGTAACCCTGGCCGAGCAGTTGGACAAGGAAGGCCAGACCTCCCAAGTGGGTGGTCTGGGCTACCTCGGTGAGCTGGCAAAAAACACGCCGTCCGTCGCCAACATCAAGGCCTATGCCCAGATCGTCCGCGAGCGCGCCACGTTGCGCCAGTTGATCGGCATCAGCACCGAAATCGCCGACAGCGCCTTCAACCCCGAAGGCCGCACCGCTGCCGAGATCCTTGACGAAGCCGAGCGCCAGATCTTCCAGATCGCCGAGGCCCGTCCGAAAACCGGCGGCCCGGTCAGCGTCAACGACCTGCTGACCAAAGCCATCGACCGCATCGACACCCTGTTCAACACCGATGCCGCGATTACCGGTATTTCCACCGGTTACACCGACCTCGACGAAAAGACCAGCGGCCTGCAGCCGTCCGACTTGATCATCGTCGCCGGTCGTCCGTCCATGGGTAAGACCACCTTTGCGATGAACCTGGTGGAAAACGCCGTTCTGCGTAGCGACAAGGCGGTACTGGTGTACTCCCTTGAGATGCCAGGTGAATCGCTGATCATGCGTATGCTCTCGTCGCTGGGGCGTATCGACCAGACCAAGGTACGTTCCGGCCAGCTTGAAGACGACGACTGGCCGCGCCTGACCTCAGCGGTCAACCTGCTCAACGACCGCAAGCTGTTCATCGATGACACTGCCGGTATCAGCCCGTCCGAAATGCGCGCGCGTACCCGGCGCCTGGTGCGTGAGCATGGCGACATCGCCCTGATCATGATCGACTACCTGCAGTTGATGCAGATCCCCGGTTCCAGTGGCGACAACCGTACCAACGAGATTTCTGAAATCTCTCGTTCCTTGAAGGCCCTGGCCAAGGAATTCAACTGCCCGGTGGTGGCGTTGTCCCAGCTCAACCGTTCCCTGGAACAACGTCCCAACAAGCGTCCGGTGAACTCCGACTTGCGGGAATCCGGAGCGATCGAGCAGGACGCCGACGTGATCATGTTCGTGTACCGCGACGAGGTGTACCACCCCGAGACGGAACACAAGGGCATTGCCGAAATCATCATCGGCAAGCAGCGGAACGGCCCGATCGGGTTTATCCGGTTGGCGTTCATCGGCAAGTACACGCGTTTCGAGAACCTGGCGCCGGGTAGCTACAACTTCGACGACGACGAGTAGTTTCAAGCGCCTGTAAGGGCCTCATCGCAGGCAAGCCAGCTCCCACATTTGGAATGCATTCCCCTGTGGGAGCTGGCTTGCCTGCGATGGGGCCACCACAATTCCGACTACTACCGTCGGAATTGGTCAAAATTTGTGCTATATTCCGCGCCCGCGATTTTTCATCTTCACACCGGTCACCGTCATGCAAACAGCCAAGCCGTTATTTGACTATCCCAAGTACTGGGCCGAATGTTTCGGTCCTGCGCCATTCCTGCCGATGAGCAGGGAGGAGATGGATCAGCTTGGCTGGGATTCGTGCGACATTATCATCGTCACCGGTGATGCCTATGTTGACCACCCATCGTTCGGCATGGCGATCATCGGCCGGCTGCTGGAGTCCCAGGGCTTTCGCGTCGGGATCATCGCGCAACCGAACTGGCAGTCCAAAGACGACTTCATGAGGCTCGGCGAGCCGAACCTGTTCTTCGGCGTCGCGGCCGGCAACATGGACTCGATGATCAACCGCTACACCGCCGACAAGAAAATCCGCTCCGACGACGCCTATACCCCTGGCGGCATGGCCGGCAAACGTCCCGACCGTGCAAGCCTGGTGTACAGCCAGCGTTGCAAGGAAGCCTACAAGAACGTGCCGATCGTGCTTGGCGGCATCGAAGCTTCCCTGCGTCGTATCGCCCACTACGACTACTGGCAGGACCGCGTGCGCAACTCGATCCTGATCGACGCCACCGCCGATATCCTGCTGTACGGCAACGCCGAGCGGGCCATCGTCGAAGTTGCCCAGCGTTTGTCGTGGGGCCACAAGATCGAAGACATCACCGATGTGCGCGGTACCGCGTTCATCCGCCGTGATACGCCGGCCGGTTGGTACGAAGTGGATTCCACGCGCATCGACCGTCCGGGCAAGATCGACAAGATCATCAACCCGTACGTCAACACCCAGGACACCCAGGCCTGCGCCATCGAGCAGGAAAAGGGGCCGGTGGATGATCCGGAAGAAGCCAAGGTTGTGCAGATCCTGGCCAGCCCGCGCATGACCCGTGACAAGACCGTGATCCGCCTGCCATCGGTGGAAAAAGTCCGCGGCGACGCGGTGCTCTATGCCCACGCCAACCGCGTGTTGCACCTGGAAACCAACCCAGGCAACGCCCGCGCCCTGGTGCAGAAGCACGGTGAAGTTGACGTGTGGTTCAACCCGCCGCCCATTCCGATGACTACCGAAGAAATGGACTACGTGTTCGGCATGCCTTATGCCCGCGTACCGCACCCGGCGTATGGCAAGGAGAAGATCCCGGCCTACGACATGATCCGTTTCTCGGTGAATATCATGCGTGGCTGCTTCGGCGGCTGCACCTTCTGCTCGATCACGGAGCACGAAGGCCGCATCATCCAGAACCGTTCCGAAGAGTCGATCATTCGCGAGATCGAAGAGATCCGCGACAAAGTGCCGGGTTTCACCGGCGTGATCTCCGACCTCGGCGGCCCGACGGCGAACATGTACCGCATCGCCTGCAAGAGCCCGGAAATCGAATCCGCGTGCCGCAAGCCGTCGTGCGTGTTCCCTGGCATCTGCCCGAACCTGAACACCGACCACTCGTCGTTGATCCAGCTGTACCGCAGCGCCCGTGCGTTGCCGGGTGTGAAGAAGATCCTGATCGCTTCCGGCCTGCGCTACGACCTTGCCGTCGAGTCGCCGGAATACGTCAAAGAGCTGGTCACCCACCACGTCGGTGGTTACCTCAAGATCGCCCCGGAACACACCGAGGAAGGTCCGCTCAACCAGATGATGAAGCCGGGCATTGGCAGCTATGACAAGTTCAAGCGCATGTTCGAGAAGTACACCAAGGAAGCGGGCAAGGAGCAGTACCTGATCCCGTACTTCATCGCCGCCCACCCGGGCACCACCGATGAAGACATGATGAACCTGGCCCTGTGGCTCAAGGGCAATGGCTTCCGTGCCGACCAGGTGCAGGCGTTCTACCCGTCGCCGATGGCCACCGCCACCGCGATGTACCACTCGGGCAAAAACCCGCTGCGCAAGGTCACCTACAAGAGCGACGCGGTGACCATCGTCAAGAGCGAGGAGCAGCGCCGCCTGCACAAGGCGTTCCTGCGTTACCACGACCCGAAGGGCTGGCCGATGCTGCGTGAAGCATTGACCCGCATGGGCCGTGCCGACCTGATCGGGTCGGGCAAGGACCAGTTGATCCCGCTGCACCAGCCGTCCACCGACAGCTACCAGAGCGCCCGGCGCAAGAACTCGACGCCGGCCGGCAGCCATAAGGTCGCCAAGGAAACCACCACCAGGATCCTCACCCAGCACACCGGCCTGCCACCCCGTGGCAGCGACGGCAGCAACCCGTGGGACAAGCGCGAGCAAGCCAAGGCTGCGGCCCAGGCGCGCAATAAGCAGGCGGCCAAAGAGCGCAGCGATGCGGCCAAGGGCAAGGGCGGCAAGCCTACGCGCAAGCCGGTTGTACCGCGGTGATCGACGCCTGAAATGCAAAACGCCAGCCTCGTGCTGGCGTTTTGCTTTCTGGTCGGTGGTGAGTCTGTTTGGTAAGGTGGCGCCCATTAGATTTCTATCGCAGGCAAGCCAGCTCCCACAGGAGAATGTATTTCAAGCGTGGGAGCTGGCTTGCCTGCGATGAGGCCGGTCTGGGCACTCTCGATTTCAAGGAAGAACACTTATGGGCAACCCCTTGCTCAACATCGGCATGGACTCCAACCGCTCCCAATTCATGGCGCGCCAGCGCATTGAGAGCCAGATCAACCTGCCGCGGCTGTTCGCCGTCATTGACGCCGACCCCAGCATCGTCGGCGCTGGCGTGGTGTACATCGACGCCGACTTCAACGTGATCACCCTGCGCGAATTCAAGCCCATCTGCAGCATCAAACCCAAGCGCGTCATTTTGCGCGAGGCGCAGAAGTACATCTCGCCGGCGCAGTTTGTCGAGCAGGTGAAGACCGACCCCCGTGAAGGGCGCCTCCAGAAGGAGGCCTTTGACATGGGGCTTTCCTGTGGGGCGGCGGTGATCGGCTGGATCGTGGTGTTCAGTGGCAGCGTCGCCGTACCGTTCACCGCCGGTGCCAGTGCTTTTGTGGTGGGTATCGGTGTCACGGCGGCGCTGGCCAGCAGCGCTCAGTGCGGGTTTGGCGTGGCCCGGACCTATAACGAGATCCTTGACCCAGATGCCAACGACCGCATGGACGACGCCCAGTGGTATGGCGCGGTGTCACCGATTCTCGATGCCGCGTCGTTGGTCGGGATCGGAACGGGAGCCTTCACCACATTAAGGCTGCTCAAGGCCAAAAAAGCCGCTGCGTTGGGCAAGAGCTGGTATGAATTGCTCAAGGGCTTGAATCGCCAGGAGCGCAAGAAGTTGACCCAGGAATTGCTCAGTCTCAAAGACCCAAGCCTGACCCCCAAGTTGCTCAAGTTGCAGCAGCGCGCCGGCACGTTGCCCAAGCGCTACAGCTCCACGGAAATTCGTCATGCCACGCTCACCCAGCTCAAGGACGCCTTGGGCGGCATGTTGGGTATCTGGGGCAGCTATCGAACCGGTCACGTTGGCTCGGCATCGACGCTTGCCATTGGCCTGTATGAGGAACTGACGGAATGAAGGGGTTTCCCGATAGGCGCAGTTTCCTTGCGCGTTATTTTCCGGTGTTCATGGGCACCATCTTCATGGCGATTTTCTCTGGTTCGGTGGCTGTGTCCACGGCGGGCGTAACCTATTTGCGCGGGGTTGAACCGGCGCTCAAGGCCAACTACTCCGGGGCTGCAATACTGGTGCTGGTAGCGGTGCTGGTGTTTGGCAATGTGATGATTGCACGCGGATTCCCCTGGGCGACCCGGCTGGTGGCGAGCTACTTGGTGTGTTGCCTGCTGTTCGTTTTGCCGATGATTCAATACGGCCTCAATACCCTGGTGTACGGTTCGGCGGTGCTGTTTCCGCTGCTGGGTTTGTTGCTGCTCAACAGCAAGCGCCATCGTGAAATGCGTCAGCGATTACTCGAAATACGTCACCTGCGTCGGGCGGCGGTTGCGCAACGCAAGACCCGTTGATTAGATAGGTTTATTGGCGGTAGGTGGCCTGTTTGTTAGGGGGGGCGCTCATCAGATTGCTATCGCAGGCAAGCCAGCTCCCACAGGGGAATGCATTTCAAGTGTGGGCGCTGGCTTGCCTGCGATGAGGCCGGTCTGGGCACTTTCAATTTCAAGGAAGAACACTTATGGGCAGCTCCTTGTTCAACATCGGCATGGATTCCAACCGCTCTCAATTTATGGCGCGCCAGCGTATCGAGAGCCTGATCAACCTGCCACGGCTGTTCGCCGCCATCGATGCAGACCCCGCCATTGTCGGTGCAGGTGTTGTGTATATCGATGCCGATTTCAACGTTGTCACCCTGCGCGAATTTCAGCCCATCTGCAGCATCGCACCCAAGCGTTTGATCCTGCGTGAGGCGCAGAAGTACATCGCGCCAACGCAATTCGCTCAGCAGGTGCAAGACAATCCGCGTGAGTCCCGCTTGGTGGGCGAAGCGGTCAATACCACGCTATCGTGTGCCGGCGCGGTTATCGGTTGGATCGTGGTGCTCAGTGGTTCCGTCGCAGTTCCGTTTTCGGCGGGGGCCAGTTCGGTGGTCGTGGCGCTCGGCTATACGGCCGCGGCAGCCAGTTCTGTGCAGTGCTTTGCCAGCGGCTATCGCACCGTCAATGAGATCCGCAACCCCGCGCGCAATGATCAGCTCGACAGTGAGGAGTGGTACCAATACACCATGATTGCCCTGGATGCGGCGTCGTTGGTTGGGGTGGGTTCATCGGCATTGGCAACGGTCAAGCTGGTGCGGCTGAATAAGGCCTCTACCGGGAAAAGTGTGAGAGAGGTGCTCAGGGGCCTGAATCGACAGGAGCGCGCCAAGTTGACCAAAGAGCTGCTGAGCATCAACGACCCACGCTTGACGTCCAAGATGATCAAGTTAAAGCAGTTGTCGGGCGAGTTGCCTAAGCGGTTCACGCCCACCGAGGTCAAGCATGCAACGGTCACGCAGATCAAGGACGCGTTGGGCGCAGCCATCGGTTTTACCGGTAGTGCGGTGTCAGGGAACGTACGCACAATTGCCATAGGTCTGTATGAGGAGGCCGAACAATGAACGAGCTGCCTAGCATTCGCAGTTTTCTGTCGACGTATTTCCCCGTCTTTATGGGGGCGATATTCGTCTGCATTTTCACCCTCGTGTTTGCGGTTCCGGTGTTCTTCGATAGCTATATGCCAAGCCTGTCCATGGCAGATAATGCCAAATACTCCTTCCTGGCGGGTATCGCACTCACGCTAGTCATTGTGCACTGCAATTTCATGATCGCACGCGGGCGTCCCCAATGGATTTGGCCGCTAGTGTTGCTGCTGGGGGTATGCTTTCTGGGTGTATTGCCAACACTCAATGATCAACCGAACGGGGTGGTATACGCCTTGAGCCTGGTGTTTCCATTAATTGGGCTATTGCTGTTCAACAGCAAACGCCACCGTGAAATGCGCCAGAAACTGGTCGAAGTCCGCTGCCTGCGCCAGGCCATGATTGCCCAACACAAACACCATTGATTGGGTAGATTCACCACCTGCCCTCAGCCCGGCGCTACAAATGTGTGCAGCGCCTGCACCATAGCCACAACGTTGGCGCCGTTTTGGTGCTGTACTGCACCGGGCCTGACGTTTTAGTGCAATGACTGCTGCTGTGGCATAAGTCTTGCGCGCGTTGTGCTTATGCCCTGGCTCGCAGGAGGCCGCCGTGTCGATTCATGTCGCGTTGCACCACGTTACGCATTACCGCTACGACCGTGCTGTCGAACTCGGCCCACAGATCGTTCGGCTACGCCCGGCAGCCCATAGTCGTACGCGAATACTGTCCTACGCGCTGAAGGTGTTGCCCGAGCAGCATTTCATCAACTGGCAGCAAGACCCCCAGGGCAATTATCTGGCGCGCCTGGTGTTCCCGGAAAAGACTGACGAGTTGCGCATTGAGGTCGACCTGGTCGCCGAGATGGCGGTGTTCAATCCGTTCGATTTTTTCCTCGAGCCGTACGCCGAAAAAATCCCGTTCAGCTACGCCGCCGATGAGCAGCGCGAGCTGGCGCCGTACTTGGAAACCCTGCCGCTGACGCCAAGGTTTGCCGCTTACCTGGCCGGTATCGATCGCACGCCGCTGCCTGCTGTGGATTTCCTGGTCGGCCTCAACCAGCGCCTGGCCGCCGATATCGGTTACCTGATTCGCATGGAGCCGGGTGTGCAAACCCCGGAATTTACCCTGGAAAACGCGTCCGGCTCCTGCCGCGACTCGGCCTGGTTGTTGGTGCAATTGCTGCGCAACCTCGGGTTGGCGGCGCGATTTGTCTCTGGTTATCTGATTCAACTGACCGCCGACGTCAAAGCCCTCGACGGCCCGTCCGGTACCGAGGTGGACTTCACCGACCTGCACGCCTGGTGCGAAGTGTATCTGCCCGGCGCTGGCTGGATTGGCCTGGATGCCACGTCCGGGTTGTTCGCCGGTGAAGGGCATATCCCCTTGGCCTGCAGCCCCGATCCATCGTCTGCCGCGCCCATCAGTGGGTTGGTTGAGCCGTGCGAATGCGAGTTCACCCATGAGATGTCGGTGGAGCGCATCTGGGAAGCGCCACGGGTGACCAAGCCCTACACCGAAGAACAATGGTTGGCGATCCAGGCCCTGGGCCGGCAGATCGACGGCGACCTGCTCAAGGACGACGTACGCCTGACCATGGGCGGCGAGCCGACCTTCGTCTCTATCGACGACCCAGACGGCGCCGAATGGAACACCGCAGCCCTGGGCCCGGACAAGCGTCGCCTGTCGGCCGAGCTGTTCCAGCGCCTGCGCCAGCACTATGCGCCCAAGGGCCTGGTGCATTTCGGCCAAGGCAAGTGGTACCCCGGCGAGCAACTGCCGCGCTGGTCGCTCAATTGCTACTGGCGCCGCGACGGCGTGCCGATCTGGCACAACAGCGCACTGATCGCCGATGAGCAAGAAGACTACGGCGCCGATGGGGTGATGGCCGGGCGTTTCCTGGCCAGCGTCGCCGAGCGCCTGAAACTGCCGGCGCGCTTTGTGTTCCCGGCGTTCGAGGACAATTTCTACTACCTGTGGCGCGAAGGGGCGCTGCCCCAGAACGTCACCGCCCAGGACCCGCGCCTGAGCGACGACCTGGAGCGTGAGCGCCTGCGCAAAGTGTTCAGCCAGGGCCTGGATAAAGTCATCGGCCAGGTGCTGCCGCTGGCACGTACTGCGGCCAATGACCGCTGGCAGAGTGGGCGTTGGTACCTGCGCGACAACCATTGCCGGTTGGTGCCGGGTGATTCGCCGCTGGGTTACCGGCTGCCCTTGGCTTCCCAGCCCTGGGTGACGGCGGCTGAGTATCCGTTCATACACCCCACCGACCCGAACCAGGACCAGCCCGAGCTTCCCACTGCGGCGCAATTGCGCAGCCATGGCGAGCCGGCCCCGGACGACGAGCGTGTGCCCAAGGTCGACGAGTCCGCCGACTGGCTGACCCGTACCGCGCTGTGCGCCGAAGCACGGGAAGGTCGCCTGTACCTGTTTATGCCGCCGCTGGAGCGCGTCGAGGATTACCTGGAGCTGGTGACTGCCATTGAGGCCACCGCCGAAGAGCTGCATTGCCCGGTACTGCTGGAGGGCTACGAGCCGCCAGCGGATACGCGCCTGAGCAATTTCCGGGTCACGCCAGATCCCGGTGTCATCGAGGTCAACGTACAGCCGTCCGCCACCTGGGACGAGTTGGTAGAACGCACCGAATTCCTCTACGAAGAGGCCCGGCAAACCCGCCTGACCACCGAGAAGTTCATGATCGATGGGCGCCATACCGGCACCGGTGGCGGTAACCACTTCGTACTGGGCGGTGCGACGCCCAAGGATTCGCCCTTCCTGCGCCGACCGGACCTGCTGCGCAGCCTGATCAGCTACTGGCATAACCACCCGTCGTTGTCCTATTTGTTCTCCGGCCTGTTTATCGGCCCCACCTCCCAGGCACCCCGGGTGGATGAGGCGCGCAACGATGCGCTGTATGAACTGGAAATCGCCTTCGCGCAGATGCCGGCACAGGGCGAGGACTGCCCGCCATGGTTGGTGGATCGCCTGTTGCGCAACCTGCTGATCGACGTGACGGGTAATACCCATCGCGCCGAATTCTGTATCGACAAACTTTACTCACCCGACGGCGCCACTGGCCGCCTGGGGCTGCTGGAACTGCGCGCCTTTGAAATGCCCCCCCATGCGCGCATGAGCCTGACCCAGCAGTTGTTGCTGCGGGCGCTGGTCGCGCGGTTCTGGCGCGAGCCCTATGCGCCGCCGAAGCTGGCGCGCTGGGGCACTGAACTGCATGACCGTTTCCTGTTGCCGCATTTTATCGAGCAGGACTTTGCCGACGTGATCGTCGAGCTGAACGCGGCCGGCTACCCGCTGCGTGCCGAATGGTTCGCAGCGCATCTGGAGTTTCGTTTCCCCAAGGTGGGCGACTACGCCGTCAGCGGTATCGAACTGGAACTGCGCCAGGCCTTGGAACCCTGGCACGTGCTGGGCGAGGAGGGCGCAGTGGGTGGCACGGTGCGGTATGTGGATTCGTCCCTGGAGCGCCTTCAAGTGAAGTTGAGCGGGTTGCCACCGCAACGCTACCTGCTGACCTGCAATGGCGTGCCGGTGCCGCTGCAACCAACCGGCCGCGTCGGCGAGTTCGTGGCGGGCGTGCGTTACCGTGCCTGGCAACCGGCCAACTGCCTGCAACCGACCATCCCCGTGCATGCGCCGCTGGTATTTGACCTGCTCGACACCTGGATGCAGCGTTCGTTGGGTGGCTGCCAATACCATGTGGCGCACCCGGGCGGGCGCAATTACGACAGCCTGCCGGTGAATGCCAATGAGGCGGAGAGCCGGCGCATGGCGCGTTTTTTCCGCTTGGGGCATAGCCCGGGCAAGCTGCCAGTGCCGACTGTAACGGTAAACGATGAGTTGCCAATGACCCTGGATTTGCGGCGCTTCACAAAAAATAAGGAATGAACATGATCCTAGTGTGGGAGGGCTTTTGTGGCGAGGGAGCTTGCTCCCGCTGGGGTGCGAAGCGCCCCCAATTGCAGGCGACTGCTGCGCAGTCGAGCGGGAGCAAGCTCCCTCGCCACAACAAGCCAGCTCCCACATTGGATCGTAGTGAATTTGAGTTAACCTGACTTCCCTTGCCTCTGCCGAGCGTTCCATGTCCGACTTGCTCGACCGTTACCCGCTCACCGCGGGCACCTATCACGAACTGCTGGACGCCAGCGGCGCGGTGCGTGCCCATTGGCGACGCTTGTTCGATCACCTGCAACGCAGCACGCCCGCACAACTGGCCCAGCGCCAGGCGTTGTTGACGCGCCAGATCCAGGAAAACGGCGTCACCTATAACGTCTACGCCGACCCCAAGGGCGCCGACCGCCCCTGGGAACTGGACCTGCTGCCTCATGTGCTGGCGGCCGAGGAGTGGCAGCAACTGTCGGCCGGCATCGCCCAGCGTGCGCGCCTGCTCAATGCGGTGCTGGCCGACCTGTATGGCCCGCAGCGCCTGATCAAGGAAGGCTTGCTGCCGGCCGAACTGGTGTTCGGGCATAACAATTTTCTGTGGCCGTGCCAGGGCATCCAGCCGCCCGACGGTGCGTTCCTGCATCTGTACGCGGTCGACCTGGCGCGCACGCCGGACGGCCGCTGGTGGGTCACCGCCGACCGTACCCAAGCCCCATCGGGCGCCGGCTACGCCCTGGAAAACCGCACCATCGTGTCCCGCGCCTTCCCGGACCTGTACCGGGATATGCAGGTGCAGCACCTCACCGGTTTCTTTCGCACGCTGCAGGAAACCCTGGCGCGCCAGGCCCCTGGCGATGATCAGCCGCCGCTGATCGTGCTGCTCACGCCGGGGCGTTTCAACGAAAGCTATTTCGAACACCTGTACTTGGCGCGCCAGCTCGGGTACCCCTTGGTAGAGGGCGGCGACCTCACCGTGCGCGACAGCACCGTGTTCCTGAAAACCCTTAGCGGCCTGCGCCGGGTGCACGCGATCATGCGTCGCCTTGATGATGATTTCTGCGACCCGCTGGAGCTGCGCACCGACTCCGCGCTCGGCGTGCCGGGCCTGCTCGACGCCGTACGCCAAGGCAATGTGCTGGTGGCCAATGCCTTGGGCAGCGGCGTGCTGGAGTCCCCGGGGTTGCTGGGCTTTTTGCCCAAGATCAACGAGTTTTTGTTCGGTGAAGCCTTGATCCTGCCGTCGATTGCCACCTGGTGGTGCGGCGAAGCGCCGGTGCTTGCCGAAGCCTTGGAAAAACTCCCGGAGCTGCTGATCAAGCCGGCATTTCCCTCACAAAGTTTCGCCCCGGTGTTTGGTCGCGACCTTGACGACGAACAGCGCCAGGCCCTGGCTGAACGCATGCGTGCGCGGCCCTATGCCTATGTCGCCCAAGAGCTGGCGCAACTGTCTCAGGCGCCGGTATGGCACACCGTGGATGACCACTTGCAACACCGTGCCATTGGTATGCGTGTCTACGCCGTGGCCAGTGAAGACGGTTATCGGGTACTGCCCGGCGGCCTGACTCGCGTGGCGGCCGACGCCGATGCCGAGGTGGTGTCGATGCAGCGCGGCGGGGCGAGCAAGGACACCTGGGTACTCGGCGAACGTGTGCCGGGTGGCGAGCAGTGGCGCGCCCAACGCACCATTGGCGCCTATGACCTGGTGCGCCGCGATCCCTATCTGCCCTCGCGCGTGGTGGAAAACCTGTTCTGGTTTGGTCGTTACTGCGAGCGCTGCGACGACAGTGCGCGCTGGCTGCGCATTGTGCTGGCGCGGTATGTCGATGGCGACGATCCGCTGGCGTTGCAGGCCGCCGTCGAACTCGGCGAAAGCCTGCGCCTGTTGCCTGAGGAGGGCGAGCTGCCTGAGCGCCTGCTCGCCGCCTTGCTGGGTGATGACTGGCCTTCAAGTCTGCGCGCCAACCTGCAGCGTCTGCAGTGGGCGGCGTCCCAGGTGCGCGGCAAGTTGTCCAGGGAAAACTGGCAGGCCCTGGTGGAGCTGCAACGCGAAGCCATGGAACTGGAAAGCGACACTGCAGACTTTGGCGAGCTGCTCGACTTTCTCAACCGCCTGGTGATGTCCCTGGCGGCACTGTCCGGTTTTGCCCTGGACGACATGACCCGCGATGAAGGCTGGCGCTTCTTGATGATGGGCCGGCGCATCGAGCGTCTGCAATTTCTGAGCAGCAGCCTTGCGGCATTCCTGCGCGGCGTGGCGGTGTTCGATCAGGCCGGGCTGGAATGGTTGCTGGAGCTGGGCAACAGCAGCATCACCTACCGCTCGCGCTACCTGGCGGTGCCGCAGTTGATCCCGGTGCTCGACCTGCTGCTGCTCGACGAGCAGAACCCCCATGCGGTGCTGTTCCAGCTCAAGTTGGTGAGCCGCACCCTGCGCCGTCTCAATGATGATTTTGGCGTGCCCCGTGAAACCGGGCTGGTGCCTTTGGTCGAGTGCCTGGCGCGTTTTGACCTGGGCTGCCTGGAGAACGGCCTGTTTGGCGAAACCAGCGTGCGTGCCGCGCTGGACGGCCTGGCCGACCTGTTGCAAGCGGTGGCCGATGAAAGCGGGCAAGTGTCGGATCGCCTGGCGCTGCGCCATTTTGCCCACGTGGATGATGTCAGCCAGCAAACGGTGTCGGTGTAATGAGCGCGCGCTACCAGATTTTCCACGATACCCATTACCACTATGACAGCCCGGTGTCCCTGGCCCAGCAACTGGCGCACCTCTGGCCAAGGCCGTGCGCCTGGCAGAAGTGCACCTGGCAGCAGTTGGATATCAGCCCGGAACCCACCTCGCGCCGCGACGAACTGGACGTATTCGGCAACCCGATCACTCGCCTGGCGTTCGAACGGCCCCATGATGAATTGCTGGTGAACGCCGGGCTCACCGTGGAAGTGCTGGCGCGACCCGCTCTGGACTTCCAGCGGTCGCCGCCCTGGGACCACACCCGCGACAGCCTGACTTACAGCAGCCAGGCATTGAGCGCCGAACTGATCGAAGCCTGTCGTTATCGCTTCGAGTCGCCCTATGTCCATCTGAAGAAAACTTTCGTCGAGTTCTCCGAAAGCTGCTTCCCGCCCGGCGAGCCTTTACTGCTGGGCACGCAGGCATTGATGGAGAAGATCTTCAGCGAATTTACCTTCGATGCCGAAGCCACCCAGGTCGCCACGCCGCTGGTTGAAGTGCTGGAGCGCCGTCGCGGCGTGTGCCAGGACTTCGCTCACCTGATGCTTGCCTGCCTGCGTTCGCGGGGCCTGGCGGCGCGCTATATCAGCGGCTACCTGCTGACCCAGCCACCGCCCGGCCAGCCACGGCTGATTGGCGCGGATGCGTCCCATGCGTGGGTCTCGGTGTTTTGCCCGGTATCAGGCTGGGTGGATTTTGACCCGACCAACAATGTGCAGCCGGCGCTGGAGCACATCACCCTGGCCTGGGGCCGGGATTTCTCCGATGTGTCGCCGTTGCGTGGGGTGATTCTGGGGGGAGGCAGCCACGACCCGGAGGTGCGGGTGACGGTGATGCCGCTGGAGTGAAAAACGATCATTCCCACGCTCTGCGTGGGAATGCCTGCTGTGACGCTCTGCGTCACCCTTGCGCTGGCTTCAAGCCTGGTGCGGGACGCGGAGCGTCCGGGGCTGCATTCCCACGCGGAGCGTGGGAACGATCATTCAGTTGGGGCTTTCGGGGTTTCGGTCTCGTCAGGTGCCGCTTCACCTTCGGCATCCGGGTTCAGCGCGCCGGCTTCTTCCTCAGCAGCGGCTTTCTTGCGTTGCAGCTTTTCCTCTTTCTTCTGTTCCTTGGCCAAGTCTCTCTGACGTTTGGCGAAGGAGTAATTAGGTTTGGCCATGGGCGATCCTCTAGGGTCGAAGGTGAGGGTGGGCGGCGCGCAGCTGCCTCGGGTCGTCATGGTAGCAGCTTCGGGGGGGCGTTTGCTTTCACTTACCGCAGGCGTAGGCAGCCAGGAGGCCGTTGAACAGGTGATTGAGGTGCATGGCATGAACTCCCGTGATTGATGGGCCGATCATAATCAGGGTGCGGCAGTTTGGCTGGTTGATTGTGTTGATGAAGCTGATAGCCTAAAGTTGTATACAATCTGTTGATTCAGATCATAAGAACTCAAGCCTGATTGAGGCACCCTTACCGCAATCCGCGTTTTTAAAACCCTGCCTTGGAGATTCACATGTTTGCCAAACTCGTTGCTGTTTCCCTGCTGACTCTGGCGAGCGGCCAGTTGCTTGCTGCAGAGTGCAAGGTCACTGTCGACTCCACCGACCAAATGTCGTTCAACACTAAAGAAATCACCATCGACAAGAGCTGCAAGCAGTTCACCGTTGAGCTGACTCACTCGGGTAACCTGCCCAAGAACGTGATGGGCCATAACTGGGTGCTGACTACCGAAGCCAATATGCAACCGGTAGCAACCGACGGCATGGCTGCGGGGATCGACAAGGATTACCTGAAAGCCGGTGATGAGCGCATCATCGCCCATACCAAGATCATCGGTGCCGGCGAGAAAGACTCGGTGACCTTCGACGTCTCCAAGCTGAAGGCCGATGAGAAATACAGCTTCTTCTGCTCGTTCCCAGGCCACATCTCGATGATGAAAGGTGCTGTGGTCCTGAAGTAAGACCGCGTTACCGTTCATCGCAGGCAAGCCAGCTCCCACATTCGACCGCATTCCCATGTTGGAATCCGGTCAAGTGTGGGAGCTGGCTTGCCTGCGATGGCGATCTGACAATCAATGCAAAACCATCGGGTTCACCTCAAGGCGCAAACGGCATCACCCGCTTGTGCTCAGTCTTGCGATAGGTCTCGCAGATAATCCTGAACGCCTCCTCACGCACCGGCTCCCCCTGCAGGAACGCATCGATCTCGGCATAGGTCACCCCATGTGACGCCTCGTCCGGCTTGCCCGGCGACAGGTCTTCGAGGTCAGCGGTCGGCACCTTCTCCACCAGCGATTCCGGCGCACCAAAGTGGCGGGCAATGGCTCGCACCTGATGCTTCACCAGCCCGCTCAACGGCGCCAGATCGCACGCGCCATCACCGAACTTGGTATAGAAGCCCATCACCGCTTCCGCCGCATGGTCGGTGCCGATCACCAGGCCACCGGCCGCGCCAGCGATGGTGTACTGCGCCACCATACGCATGCGCGCCTTGGTGTTGCCCAGCACGAAGTCACGGGACGCCGCGGCCTTGCCTTCAAAGGCGGCCACTTCATTGGCCAGGGCTTTAACCGCCGGGCCGATGTTCACGGTGTGACGTTCATCCGGCTCGATAAAGTCCACCGAGGCCTGGGCGTCGTGCTCGTCGAACTGGGTTTCGTAGGGCAGGCGCACGGCGATAAAGCGGTACGCCTCATCGCCGGTGCTGGCGCGCAGTTCCTGCACCGCACGTTGGGCCAACAGGCCTGCGGTCAGGGAGTCGACACCACCACTGATGCCGAGCACCAGGGTCTTGAGCCCGGAATTGCGCAGGCAGTCCTGGATAAAGGCCACGCGCCGGGCAACCTCGGCTTCGAGTGCGGCCTGGTCCTTGAACGGGGCTTGCACCTTGAGCTGTTGTGCAATCTCACGCTGTACGGCTTGCATGATTCACTCCTTGCTGGATAGGGCAGGTACTTTGAAAACGTGACGCAAATAGGCGACAAAATTCGGGTCGGTGCAATGGGTCTTGCCCGCTTCATCGGAGATCTTCGCGACGGGCTGGCCATTGCAGGCGGTCATTTTAAGCACGATGCTCATCGGTTCCACCCCTGGAATATCACAGGTCAGGTTGGTGCCGATGCCAAAGCTCACATTAATGCGACCGCGCAACGCCCGGAATATTTCCAAGGCTTTGGGCAATGTCAGACTGTCGGAGAACACCAGGGTCTTGCTCATCGGTTCGATGCCCAGCTTGTGGTAGTGAGCGATGGCTTTTTCTGCCCACTGGATCGGATCACCGGAGTCATGGCGCAGGCCGTCGAACAGCTTGGCGAAGTACAAGTCGAAGTCGCCGAGGAAGGCGTCGGTAGTGATGCAATCGGTGAGGGCGATACCCAGCAGGCCACGGTACTCGCGCACCCAGCAATCAAGGGCGGCGATCTGGCTGTCGATCAGGCGCGGGCCGAGTTGCTGGTGGGCCATGATCCACTCATGGGCCATGGTGCCCAGCGGCTTCATATCGAATTCGCGCGCCAGGTGCACGTTGCTGGTGCCGACAAAGCGCCCAGGGAAATCGTGCTTGAGCACGCTGACCACTTCCTCCTGCACCCGGTAGGAAAAACGCCGGCGCGTGCCGAAGTCTGCCACTTGCAGCTCCGACAGCTCATCGCTGCTGGCGTTGGCGGTCAACCAGTCGAACTTGCGATACAGCTGCTCGCGGGCCTGTTCAAGGATCACGGTCTGGTAGCGGTAGCGGTTACGCACCTCGCTGACGATGGCCAGCATTGGCACTTCAAACAGGATCACATGCAGCCACGGTCCGCGCAGGCGGATAAACAACTCGCCGTTCTCGATGCCGGTTTGCACATACCGCAGGTTGAAGCGAAACAGCCCGAGGAAGCGCAGAAAATCCGGCTTCATAAAGCTGATGCGTTCCAGGAAACCCAATTGATCGGGGCTCAGGCTCAGCTCGGCGAGGCGCTCGATCTGGTAACGAATCTCCGCCAGGTAAGGGCGCAGGTCTTCGCTGTTACGGCAACGAAACTCCCATTCAACTTCCACGTTCGGGTAGTTGTGCAGCACCGCCTGCATCATGGTCAGCTTGTAGAAGTCGGTGTCGAGCAGGTTCTGCACGATGCGATCGGCAAACACACTCTCGCTCATAACGGGAATCTCCAGACGGGTCGGCGATGGAGGCCGGCCTTTACGCACAATTGAGGAAGGGGGTTAGTGGCGCATAGACTTGTGGGGTTTTGCCAGTGATTTTTTCAGTAAGGCCACTGGCGCCATCGCAGGCAAGCCAGCTCCCACATTTGGAGTGCATTCCAAACGGTGGGAGCTGGCTTGCCTGCGATGGCGATTCTCCAGGCGCTAAAGCACCTGCTCCATCATCCACTTCACAAACTCGCGCACCTTGGGCACCTCCGCCGAATGCTCGGGATACGCCAGGTAGTAAGCATCCTGGCTCGGCATCGCATGTTGCCAGGGGATCACCAACTTGCCCTCGGCCAATTCCTCCTCCACCAGAAAACGCGGCAACAGCGCCACGCCGCATCCCACCTGCGCCGCACGAATACACATATAAAACGTGTCGAACCGCGGCCCATGGTAGCTGTGCTCGGTATGGAAACCCTGGCTGGCGAACCAGTCATGCCAGCCCTGGGGCCTCGAAGCGTTTTGCAGTAGCACCAGTTCACTCAGTTGTGTGGGGTCGGTGAAGGGCTGGGAGGGCAGGCTGTCGGGCGAACACACCGGTACCAGCTCTTCACTGAACAATTTCAGGCTCTCGGTGCCGGGGCGTGCGCCCTGGCCGAAATAGAACGCCATGTCGGCCTTGCCTTGCAGTAACTCGTCCGGGTCCTGTTCGTTGCACAGGTCCAGGTGGATCTGCGGGTGGCGCAAACGCCAACCCTTGAGGCGCGGTACCAGCCAGCGTGCGCCAAAAGTGTAGGGCGTGGACACGCGCAGCACTTCGGTTTCACCGCCGTAGGAGCGCAGGTAGTGGGTGGACATTTCCACTTGGGTGAGGATCTTGCGCACTTCCACCAGGTACAGGTCGCCCGCCGGGGTCATCTGCAAGCGGCGGCGCACGCGGCGAAACAGCAAGTGTTGTAACAGCTCTTCCAGCTGCGCTACTTGTTTGCTCACCGCGCTTTGGGTGAGGTTCAGTTCCTCGGCGGCGCGGGTGAAGCTCAGGTGGCGGGTGGCCGCTTCGAAACACTGCAGGGCGGTGATCGAGGGCAAATATCTTTTGTTCAGCACGGCATGCCTCTTTTTATTCTTTGCATGAATAAAGGGAATGATATCTCGCCTAATCGTCGTTTGTTGGCAAGTCTTGGGCCAGCTACAAATAGGCTCAGGATCGCCGTGCAAGCAGCGGCGCGATTTTTCTACGCAGATTTGAAGGAGTGACCCATGGTTGCCGCATTGCTTGATCGTCTCGGGGTAAACCCGGCGCTGTACCAGGCTGGGAAACAACCTGTGCATTCACCGATTGATGGCAGCCGTATCGGCAGTGTCCATTGGGAAGGTGCCGCCGAGGTGGAGCAACAGGTCAGTCGCGCCGAGCATGCATTCGAAGCCTGGCGCAAGGTGCCGGCGCCGCGGCGTGGCGAGCTGGTGCGCCAGTTCGGCGACGTATTGCGCGAGTACAAGGCCGACCTGGGCGAACTCGTTTCTTGGGAGGCCGGCAAGATCACCCAGGAAGGTTTGGGTGAAGTGCAGGAAATGATCGACATCTGCGATTTCGCCGTCGGCCTGTCGCGCCAGTTGTACGGCTTGACCATCGCCTCCGAGCGCCCCGGCCACCATATGCGTGAAACCTGGCACCCGCTGGGCGTGGTCGGCGTGATCAGCGCCTTCAACTTCCCCGTGGCCGTGTGGGCGTGGAACACCGCGCTGGCCTTGGTGTGCGGCAACGCGGTGATCTGGAAACCGTCGGAAAAGACCCCGCTCACTGCACTGGCCTGCCAGGCCTTGTTCGAGCGCGTACTGAAAAAATTCGACGGTGCCCCCGAGTACCTCAGCCAAGTGATCATCGGCGGCCGCGACGCCGGCGCTGCGCTGGTGGATGACCCGCGCGTTGCCCTGATCAGCGCCACCGGCAGCACGCGTATGGGCCGTGAAGTGGCACCCAAAGTCGCCGCGCGTTTCGCCCGCAGCATCCTTGAGCTGGGCGGCAACAACGCGATGATCCTCGGCCCAAGCGCCGACCTGGACATGGCCGTGCGCGCTATCCTGTTCAGCGCAGTGGGCACAGCCGGCCAACGCTGCACCACCCTGCGCCGGCTGATCGCCCATGAGTCGGTCAAGGAAGAAATCGTCACCCGCCTCAAGGCCGCCTATTCCAAAGTGCGCATCGGCCACCCACTGGAAGGCAACCTGATCGGCCCGCTGATCGACAAGCACAGTTTCGACAACATGCAGGACGCCCTTGAGCAAGCCTTGAGCGAAGGCGGCAAGGTGTTCGGCGGCAAGCGCCAACTGCAAGACAAATTCCCCAACGCCTACTACGTATCGCCGGCCATCGTGGAAATGCCCGAGCAAAGCGACGTAGTGTGCAGCGAAACCTTCGCGCCGATTCTTTACGTGGTCGGCTACACCGACTTCGCCGAAGCCCTGCGCCTGAACAACGCCGTGCCACAAGGCTTGTCATCCTGCATCTTCACCACTGACGTGCGTGAAGCCGAGCAGTTCATGTCGGCGGTGGGCAGCGACTGTGGCATTGCCAACGTCAACATCGGCCCGAGCGGCGCGGAGATCGGTGGCGCGTTCGGGGGTGAAAAAGAAACCGGCGGCGGGCGTGAATCGGGCTCGGATGCGTGGCGCGGGTATATGCGCAGGCAGACCAATACCGTGAACTACTCGCTGGAGCTGCCTCTGGCACAAGGCATCACGTTCGACTGACCAGACTGATCGTTCCCACGCTCTGCGTGGGAACGCATCCTGTGACGCTCCGCGTCACGACAATGCGGACGCGGAGCGTCCAAGGCTACATTCCCACGCAGAGCGCGGGAACGAGCGGTGGTGAATTCATCCCGGAGTCTGGCAATGGCACTGCGCGAAACATGTTTATGGGAACACCTCACTCCAGGCCGCCCCGACCGAGCCGCGCTCAAGGGCGCGGTCAAGGTGGATGTGTGCGTGATCGGCGCTGGCATCACCGGTTTGTCGGCGGCCATTCATTTGCTGGAACAGGGTAAAAGCGTCGCCGTACTCGAGGCCCATCGCACCGGCCACGGTGGTTCGGGGCGCAACGTCGGGCTGGTTAACGCCGGCCTGTGGATTCCACCGGACGAGATCGAGGCCGGTTTCGGCACGGCGGTGGGCAGCCAGCTCAACCGCATGTTGGGTGCGGCGCCGTCCCTGGTGTTCAGCCTGATCGACAAGTACAACATCGACTGCCAATTGCGCCGTGAAGGCACCTTGCACATGGCGCACAACGCCCGTGGCGAGGCGGATTTGCGCAGCCGTGAGGAGCAATGGAAACGCCGGGGCGCACCGGTTGAGTTACTCACCGGCCAGGCCTGCGAGCAAGCCACCGGTACCCGGAAAATCGCCGCCGCGTTGCTGGATCGGCGCGCCGGCACCTTGAACCCCATGGCCTACACCACTGGGTTGGCGAATGCCGCCGCAGCGTTGGGCGGGCAGTTGTTCGATCATTCCCCGGTCACCCAGCTTGAACGCCAAGGCGCCGATTGGTCGGTGCAGACCGCTGAGGGCGCGGTGCAGGCCGCGCAGGTGGTGATCGCCTCCAACGCCTACACCGAAGGCGAATGGACCGAACTGCGGCGTAACTTCTTCCCCGGCTATTACTATCAGGTGGCCTCGGCGCCGCTGACCGATGACGCGGCCAAGCAGATCCTCCCCGGCGGCCAGGGTTCGTGGGACACGCGCCAGGTCCTGAGCAGCATTCGCCGCGATGCCGATGGCCGCCTGTTGCTGGGCAGCCTGGGTAACGGCAACCAGAAACCGGCGTGGTTCCTCAAGGCGTGGGCCGATCGGGTGCAGCAACACTACTTCCCGTACCTCAAACCGGTGCAGTGGGAATACACCTGGACCGGCTGCATCGCATTCACTCCCGACCACTTGATGCGCCTGTTCGAACCGGCCCCCGGCCTGGTGGCGGTTACCGGTTATAACGGACGCGGGGTGACCACCGGCAGCGTGGTGGGCAAGGCGTTTGCCGACTACCTGTGTCACCAGGACACCCAAGCCTTGCCGATCCCTTTTACGCCCATGCAACCCTTGGCCGCGGTGGGCTTGCGCAGCTGCCTGTATGAAGCCGGCTTCTCGCTCTATCACGCCGGGCAATGCCTGAGGATCGTGATCTGATCAGCGAAATACCCCTCAAAAGCCTGCGTTTTCTTAGCAGGCTACCCATCTGTATTGGTGCAAGTCGTAGCAATCACGCACTGTAAATGTGCAGTTCCGTTACGCACATTGTTACAGCTGCAGGAACTGTCGTTTATGCCTGTGGTTGCAGGTGCGACCTGCCAGGGTTGTACTTTTTTGAAGTGTTGGTTGCACCTCTAGACGCTAGACGGTTGCACGTCCTGGCAAAAGGCGTCGAAACGCCTGTAATAACAATGACACCGTGTCTTTTTGAAGAATAAAAAAGTAATGGCACGCGGCTTGCTCTGAGCTTTCGGTGAAAGGTTTGAATGCAAGTTGTCGTGCCAAAAATCAAAAATATCGGAGCACCACTCATGTCCCAGACGTTTTACAAGAAAGGTTTTCTGGCCCTCGCCGTTGCTGCGGCGCTGGGTGTTTCTACGTTTGTTCAAGCTGATGTGAAAATTGGTGTGGCGGGCCCGATGACGGGTGCCAACGCCGCTTTCGGTGAGCAGTACATGAAGGGTGCCCAGGCGGCAGCCGACGTTATCAACAAGGCCGGCGGCATCAACGGTGAGCAGATCAAGCTGGTGGCGGGCGATGACGCCTGCGAGCCCAAGCAGGCCGTGGCCGTGGCCAACCGCCTGGCCGACCAGGACAAAGTGATCGGTGTGGTCGGGCACTTCTGCTCATCCAACACCATCCCGGCGTCTGAGGTTTACGACGAAGCGGGCATCATCGCCATCACCCCAGGCTCCACCAACCCACAAGTGACCGAACGCGGCCTGGGCGCCATGTTCCGTATGTGCGGGCGTGACGACCAGCAAGGCATCGTCGCCGGCGACTACATCGTCGACGTGCTCAAGGGCAAGAAAGTCGCGGTGATCAACGACAAGGACACCTACGGCAAAGGCCTGGCCGACGCCACCGCCGCCCAGTTGACCAAGCGCGGCGTCAAGCCGGTGCTGGAAGAGGGCCTGACCCGAGGTGAGAAAGACTTCAGCGCCCTGGTCACCAAGATCCGCTCCCTGGGCGCCGACGTCGTGTACTTCGGCGGCCTGCATCCGGAAGCCGGCCCACTGGTGCGCCAGATCCGCGAAGCGGGCTTGAAAGACGTCAAGTTCATGTCCGATGACGGCGTGGTCACCGACGAGCTGGTGTCCACCGCAGGTGGTGCGCAGTACGTCGATGGCGTGTACATGACCTTCGGCGCCGACCCGCGCCTGCTGCCAGACAGCAAGACCGTGGTGGAAGAGTTCCGCAAGAACGGCACCGAGCCTGAAGGCTACACCCTGTACGCCTACGCTTCGATCCAGGCCCTGGCCGCCGGCTTCAACGGTGCCAAGTCCAACAAGGGCGAAGACGCTGCCAAGTGGCTCAAGGCCAACCCGGTTAAAACCGTCATGGGCGAAAAAGCCTGGGATACCAAGGGCGACCTGAAAGTCTCTGACTACGTGGTTTACCAGTGGGACAAAGACGGCAAATACCATCAGTTGGAAAAGCAGAAGTAAGTACAAGCACCACGGGCCTAAGGTTAGGGGGGCTTGCTGTGGCGAGGGAGCTTGCTCCCGCTGGAGTGCGTAGCACTCCCAACCGCTTACCGAAATACATCTGATGTATCTCGATTGCCCAGTTTGGGGCTGCTTCGCAGCCCAGCGGGAGCAAGCTCCCTCGCCACATAAGCCAGCTCCCACAGAGGGCGTGGTTGCCTGCTCCATTGCAACAAACCTGTCTTTTCCTCCAGAAGCGCCGCACACCCACCGGTGTGCAGGTGCTCACCGCGTGAGATTGCGTTATGGATGGTATTTTCCTGCAGCAACTGGTCAACGGCCTGACCCTCGGGTCGGTCTATGGCCTGATCGCCATCGGCTACACAATGGTCTATGGCATCATTGGCATGATCAACTTCGCCCACGGCGAGGTTTATATGATTTCCGCTTACCTCGCGGCGATCAGTCTGGCACTGCTGGCTTACTTCGGCATCGAATCCTTCCCGCTGCTCATTCTCGGTACCTTGATCTTCACCGTGGTCGTCACCGGCGTGTACGGTTGGGTGATTGAGCGTGTCGCCTACAAACCCCTGCGTAACTCCACCCGCCTGGCACCGCTGATCAGCGCCATCGGTATCTCCCTGATCCTGCAGAACTACGCGCAGATCGCCCAGGGCGCCAAGCAACAAGGCATTCCCACCCTGCTGGCCGGCGCCTGGCGCGTCGATATCGGCACCGGGTTCGTGCAACTGACCTACACCAAAGTGTTCATCCTGGTCGCCGCTTTTGCCGGCATGGCCTTGCTCACCTACATCATCAAATACACCAAGCTCGGCCGCATGTGCCGCGCTACCCAGCAAGACCGCAAGATGGCCTCGATCCTGGGCATCAACACCGACCGCGTGATCTCCTACGTGTTTGTCATCGGTGCCGCCATGGCCGCCCTGGCCGGCGTGCTCATCACCCTCAACTACGGCACCTTCGACTTCTATGCCGGCTTCATCATCGGCATCAAGGCGTTTACCGCGGCGGTACTCGGCGGCATCGGCTCCCTGCCTGGGGCGATGCTGGGCGGGATCATCCTCGGTAT
Organism: Pseudomonas sp. GW823-FHT02F05; assembly: GCF_058797315.1. Classification (NCBI taxonomy): domain Bacteria; kingdom Pseudomonadati; phylum Pseudomonadota; class Gammaproteobacteria; order Pseudomonadales; family Pseudomonadaceae; genus Pseudomonas; species Pseudomonas sp. GW823-FHT02F05. The sequence continues at coordinate 18,330 of NZ_JBXAJM010000023.1, read as the reverse complement.
CTCCGAGTCGCTGTTCGCGGGGTTGATCAACTCTGACTACAAAGACGTGTTCAGTTTCTCCCTGCTGGTGGTGATTCTGATTTTCCGTCCCCAGGGCCTGCTTGGTCGCCCACTCGTGGCGAAGGTGTAAACATGTCTGCTGCCAAATCCATTGATATCAAGAAAAGTGTGGTCGATACGGTACTCGCGGGGCTGATTTCGCTGATCGTGTTCGGCCCGATTGTCGGCGTGGTGCTCGACGGCTACAGCTTCAACCTGGAACCTGCGCGGGTTGCCGTGCTGGTCGCCATCGTGATGGCCGGGCGCTTTGCCCTCAGCCTGTTCCTGCAAACACCCAAGGGCGTGAAGATCCTGCAGGGGTTCGAGAGCAGCGGCTCCGGCGTGCACGTGCTGCCACCGGACTACAAGTCGCGGCTGCGCTGGATCATCCCGGCGCTGATCGTGATCGCCATCGTGTTTCCGATCTTCGCCAACAAATACCTGCTCACCGTGGTGATCCTGGGGCTGATCTACGTGTTGCTCGGCCTGGGCCTGAACATCGTGGTGGGCCTGGCGGGCCTGCTCGACCTGGGTTATGTGGCCTTCTACGCCATCGGTGCCTACGGCCTGGCGCTGGGTTATCAATACCTGGGCCTGGGCTTCTGGACGGTCCTGCCACTGGCGGCCATCGCGGCGGCGTTGGCGGGTTGCATACTCGGCTTCCCGGTGCTGCGAATGCACGGTGACTACCTGGCCATCGTGACCCTGGGTTTTGGTGAAATCATTCGCCTGGTGCTCAACAACTGGCTGTCGTTCACCGGTGGCCCCAACGGTATGCCCGTGCCGTCACCGACCTTTCTGGGCCTGGAGTTCGGCAAGCGTGCGAAGGATGGCGGCATTCCGTTTCACGAGTTTTTCGGCATCGATTACAACCCCAACATCAAGTTCATGTTCATCTACATCGTGCTGTTTCTGGTGGTGCTGGCCGTGCTGTACATCAAGCATCGCCTGACGCGCATGCCGGTCGGCCGCGCCTGGGAAGCCCTGCGCGAAGATGAAATCGCCTGCCGTTCCATGGGCCTGAACCATGTGCTGGTCAAACTCTCAGCCTTCACCATCGGCGCGTCCACCGCCGGTTTGGCCGGGGTGTTCTTTGCCAGCTACCAGGGCTTCGTCAACCCGTCGTCGTTTACCTTCTTCGAGTCGGCGTTGATCCTCGCCATTGTGGTGTTGGGCGGCATGGGCTCGACGGTTGGCGTGGTGATCGCAGCGTTCGTGTTGACCGTGGCGCCGGAACTGCTGCGTAGTTTTTCCGAGTACCGCGTGCTGCTGTTTGGGGTGTTGATGGTGGTGATGATGATCTGGCGACCGCGTGGCTTGATTCGGATTAGCCGTACCGGTGTGACGCCACGCAAAGGGGTAGCGCCATGAGCAAGGAAGTCGTGCTGTCTGTCGAACACCTGATGATGCACTTCGGTGGTATCAAAGCCTTGAGCGATGTAAGCCTCAAGGTTGAACGCAACTCGATCTTCGCCCTGATCGGCCCCAACGGCGCCGGCAAGACCACGGTGTTCAACTGCCTCACCGGCTTCTACAAAGCCAGTGGCGGCAAGATCGAGCTCAACGTGCGCGGCAAGCAAACCAACGTGATCCAACTGCTCGGCGAGCGCTTTGAGGCCACCGACTTCGTGTCGCCCAAAAGCTTCCTCAGCCGCGTTTACTACAAGATGTTCGGCGGCACCCACCTGGTGAACCGTGCCGGCCTGGCCCGCACCTTCCAGAACATTCGCCTGTTCAAGGAAATGTCGGTGCTGGAAAACCTGCTGGTGGCCCAGCACATGTGGGTCAACCGCAACATGCTTGCCGGCATCCTCAACACCAAGGGCTACCGCAAGGCCGAAAGCGATGCGCTGGACTGCGCGTTCTACTGGCTGGAAGTGGTCGACCTGGTGGACTGCGCCAACCGTCTGGCCGGCGAGCTCTCCTACGGCCAGCAGCGCCGCCTGGAGATCGCCCGCGCCATGTGCACGCGGCCGCAGATCATCTGCCTGGACGAACCGGCAGCGGGCCTCAACCCGCAGGAAACCGAAGCCCTCAGCGCGATGATTCGCCTGCTGCGCGACGAACACGACCTTACGGTGGTGCTGATCGAACACGACATGGGCATGGTGATGAGTATTTCCGACCACATTGTGGTGCTGGACCACGGCAACGTGATCGCCGAAGGCGGCCCGGATGCGATCCGCAACGACCCAAAAGTGATCGCCGCCTACCTGGGCGCGGACGAAGAGGAGCTGGTATGAGCGCACCTATCCTCGAAATGAAGGACCTGGACGTGTTCTACGGCCCGATCCAGGCCCTGAAAAAAGTCTCGCTGCACATCAACGAAGGCGAAACCGTCAGCCTGATCGGCTCCAATGGCGCGGGTAAGTCCACGTTGCTGATGTCGATCTTCGGTCAGCCTCGGGCCGAGTCGGGGCAGATCCTCTACAACGGCGTCGACATTACTCACAAGTCGTCCCACTACATCGCTTCCAACGGCATTGCGCAGTCGCCGGAAGGGCGGCGGGTGTTCCCCGACATGACCGTCGAGGAAAACCTGCTGATGGGCACCATCCCCATTGGCGACAAGTTCGCCAGCGAGGACATGCAACGCATGTTCGAGCTGTTCCCCAGGCTCAAGGAGCGACGCAACCAGCGGGCGATGACCATGTCCGGTGGTGAGCAACAAATGCTCGCCATCGCCCGTGCGCTGATGAGCCGGCCCAAGCTGTTGCTGCTCGATGAGCCAAGCCTGGGGTTGGCGCCGATTGTGGTGAAGCAGATCTTTTCCACCCTGCGCGAGCTGGCGTCCACCGGGATGACCATTTTCCTGGTGGAACAGAACGCCAACCATGCGCTGCGCCTGTCGGACCGGGCGTATGTGATGGTCAATGGTGAGATTCGCCTGACAGGCACCGGCAAGGAGTTGCTGGTGAACGAGGAAGTGCGCAACGCCTACCTGGGCGGTCACTGACCCAAGATCCAGGCGCATCAACCCTGTGGGAAGCGGGCCTTATGTGGGAGCCGGGCTTGCCCGCGATAGCATCACCTCGGTTTAGCTGACATACCGAGGTGGCCGCATCGCAGGCAAGCCAGCGCCCACCCAAAGCCGGTTCCCACATTTGTTTTTGCGATGTCAACAAGCCCTCCACCAAATTGTGGAAAACAAATCCAGCCCACCTCAAAAGCGCGACATATAGCCGCCGCAAATCCCTGTTTTGTCACAGTTTTGACTTGTCCCCATCCACTGTGGAACCGGCTGTGGGTAACGTGGGAGTAGCTGGCTGAAAGCCTTTAACCACGTGGCTTGTAGCGTGTTGGTTGTTTTTCGATCAGGGTGTTTTTCGCGACCGTCTCAAGGGTTTGTCAACCTGTTTAAAGACACAGGTATATGAACGAAATAAGTCCTTCCAGCCTGTGGATAAGTCTGTGACTAAACTCTGGAAAGACTTGCGCAGGGGCCGGAATGACTGGCCTGGAGCCATCGTTGTGTTTTTCTGCATTTGTCAGCGGCTACATAGGCGCTCGCCCAGGTCAAGCAAAAAACTTTATAAAACCGCCTGCAACCCTTGTACACAGCGGCTTTGAGCCGTTTGCACTTGCCCCCAAAGACTGTGGGCGCAGTTGTGGATAACCTGCGCGTATATGGCTGCAAGCTACGGTTTATAAGGCTTTGCGAGGATTGGTTAAAAAATGATCAGCCAGGCATGCGTGTGTGTGCACGGCGGTTGCCGCAAACGCGGCGTAAGGGCATTCTGCTGGCTGTTTTTTTCCCCGATGCCCGCAAGGAGAACACCATGTCCGACACGCTGTTTATCACTGGCGCTACTTCAGGTTTCGGCGAAGCCTGTGCCCGTCGCTTTGCCGAGGCCGGTTGGAAACTGGTGCTCACTGGTCGTCGTGCCGAGCGCTTGAACGCCTTGGTCGAAGAGCTTTCCAAGCAGACCGAAGTGCATGGCCTGGTGGTGGATGTGCGCGACCGCAAAGGCATGGAGGAGGCCATCGCCAACCTGCCGGCGTCGTTCGCCACGCTGCGCGGCCTGATCAACAACGCCGGCCTGGCCGTGGGCACCGACCCTGCGCCCAAGTGCGACCTCGACGATTGGGAAACCATGGTCGATACCAACATCAAGGGCCTGCTGACCACCACTAACCTGCTGTTGCCGCGCCTGATTGCCCATGGCCGCGGTGCGGGGATCATCAACCTGGGTTCCATCGCCGGTAACTACCCGTACCCCGGCAGCCATGTGTATGGCGGCTCCAAGGCGTTCGTGAAGCAGTTCTCGTTGAACCTGCGCTGCGACTTGCAAGGCACCGGCGTGCGCGTGACCAATATCGAGCCGGGCTTGTGTGAAAGCGAGTTCTCCCTGGTGCGCTTCGGCGGTGACCAGGCGCGTTATGACGCCACCTACGCAGGTGCGGAGCCGATCCAGCCGCAGGACATTGCCGATACGATTTTCTGGGTGATGAACACCCCGGCGCACGTGAACATCAACCGCCTGGAGCTGATGCCGGTGAGCCAGACCTGGGCTGGGTTTGCGATTGAGCGTGGGGCCAAGGGCTAAGCGCCTGCGCCACACACGCTGATCGTTCCCACGCTCCGCGTGGTAATGCCGCCGGGGGCGCTCTGCGCCCCGCTTTCTGCTGGTGACGCAGAGCGTCATGCGATGCATTCCCACGCGGAGCGTGGGAACGATCAGTGGCGGCAAATCGGTCAAAATGCGGCATAAGGTACACTGCCCGCCTGAAAACCCCACCGCACCCAGCGGTTTAAAGGTTTTGACAGGAGGCAATGTGAGTAACCGAGGTGAGCAGGCACTGCTCAAACAATCGACTATCCTGATGTTCGCAGTCGCGATCGCAGGGATTGTCACGGGTGTGATATCCGGCGCCCAATCCATTCTGTTCGACGGCTTTTTCTCGCTGATCGCCACCGCCATCAAGGTGCTGATGCTGATCACGGCCAAGCTGATCGCCAAGAAAAGCAACGAGCGTTTCCAATTCGGCTATTGGCACCTGGAGCCGATGGTGCTGCTGATAGAAGGCAGTTTCCTGCTGCTGATCGCCATCTACGCGTTCCTCAATGGGGTGTTCGGCATTATCAATGGCGGGCGCGAAATCGAGTTGGGGCTGGTGATCATTTATGCGGCGGTATTTACCGTTGTGGAGTTCGCGTACTTCTTTTATGTGCGCTACCGCAATCGCACACTCAAATCGTCATTGATCCAGTTCGACAACATCAGCTGGCTGGTGGACGCGATGCTGTCGGTGGGCTTGCTGATCAGCTTCCTGGCGGCGCTGTTGCTCAAGTCCCAGGGCTATGGCGAGTGGGCGGTCTACGTGGACCCGTTGATCCTGATCCTGCTGGCCCTGAGCATGCTGGCGCCGGCGTTCAAGATCCTGCGCCCGGCGCTGCGCGAAGTGTTGGGGATCGCGCCGGATCACTTGGACGACAAGGTCCGCGAGGTGATGGACGCGGCGCAGGCCAAGCATGGTTTCGACGACTACGTGTCCTATGTGCAGAAGCACGGGCGGGCGCGGTTTATCGAGATTCATGTGGTGCTGCCAGCGGATTACCCGGTGGATAACGTCGCCACCCTCGATGGGCTGCGTGAAGAGATATCCACAGGGCTGGGGGCGGCGGATGCGGCGCGGTGGTTGACGATCAGTTTTACGGGCGACCGCAAGTGGATTGCCTAAAGTCTGTTAGAGCGAGGTGAGGCTATCGCAGGCAAGCCAGCTCCCACATTTAAATGTGCGAACACAATCAACTGTGGGAGCTGGCTTGCCTGCGATGGAGCCCTGCAGGTCAGCCCAGATACTGGACCAAACCCTGATAGCAAGTCGCCAAATGATAGGGCGTAGTCGACGGCATATCCCGTCGGCTCACCTTACCCTCGGCATCCAGGCATTCATGCCAACCCTTGGCATGCAAAAAGCGCTGTTGCAGCGCCTGCAATTGACGCTGCAGCATCGCCTCGCTGCCTGGCCGCAAGGTCAGTGCCCGCAGGTACTCCGCCTGAGCCCAGATCCGTTGGGTACCGTCGCGCACCGTGCCATCCAGCGCCAGCATGCCGCTGACCGCACCGCTTAACTTATCCACACCCTTTTGCTCGGCATAGGCAAATGCCCGTGTCAGCGACTCATGCAGCGCAGTGCCGCGCAGCACAGCTGAAGATTCCAGCAAAAAGAACCATTCGAACTGGTGCCCCGGCTCAAACCAGTTATCCACAGCGCCCAAAGGTTTCTCCATCATCACGCCGTGCTCGCGGTCGATGAAGCGTTGCTGCATGGCCGTCGCCAGTGCCAGCAGTGCCGCTTGTACCTGGGCGTCCTCACGCACCGCGAGGGTGGCGAGGAAGCCTTCAGCCAGGTGCATCAACGGGTTTTGCAACGGGCCGGAGTCGAGCGAGGCCCAGTTGCGCTCCAGTACGGCCTCGTACAAGCCGTCACCGGTGGCAAAGCGTTGGGCGACGACTTCCAGGGCAGCGTTGAGTACCGACTCGACCAACGGCTCACGCACCTTGGCCCAGTAATGGGCGCAGGCAAAGATAATGAAGGCGTGGGTGTAGAGGTCTTTGCGCTCGTCCAGCGGCTGGCCGGCGGGGTCGATGCTGTAGAACCAGCCACCGTGTTCGGCATCATGAAAGTGCCGTTGCAGGGAGCGAAACAGCGCAGCCGCACGTTCTTCGGCGAAAGCCGCGCCGGGTTCGCCGATCAGGCTGGCGAACAGGTACAACTGCCGGGCGCAGGCCATGGCGCGATAGCGCTGGGGGGGCAGTGGCTGGTGATCGGCATCCAGTGCCTCAAAGGGCAGCGCCAGGTCGGCATTCCAGCCCGGGCCTTGCCAGAGAGGCACGATCAGGTCATGGAAGTGCGTGAGCACAGGCGTCAGGGAAGAGGGGGAAGCGATGGGCATTGGCTGGCGTCGTCACGGCAGGGGTGTAGGCGCGCATGGTAGCAGGCTGATCGTTCCCACGCTCTGCGTGGGAATGCATTTTATGACGCTCTGCGTCATGCTTTGGGACGCAGAGCGTCCTAGGCTACATTCCCACGCGGAGCGTGGGAACGATCTTTTCCTCAGCCCGCCAGCAACCACACCCCAGTCGCCGCCGAAGCAGCCCCGGCCACTCGCACCAAGGGTGCCGCAGCTGCCGGCAAAAAGCGCACCACTGCATAACCCGCAGCGTGCAACACGGCTGTTGCCCCCACGAACCCAGCCGCATACGCCCAAGGGCTGGTCATATCCGGCAGTTCCAGGCCATGGGCCACGCCGTGAAACAGCGCAAACAACGCCGTGGCGCCCACGGCCACGAACAGCGGCGGCCGGACCGCCAACGCTACCGCCAGGCCCAAGGCCAGCACCGATGCAGCAATCCCGCTTTCCAGCGCCGGCAATTGCAGCCCTTCGAAACCCAACACCCCGCCGATCAGCATGGTGCCGACAAAGGTGCACGGCAGCGCCCAGCGCGCGGCGCCTTTTTGCTGGGCCGCCCAGAGGCCCACCGCAAGCATGGCCAGCAAGTGATCGAGGCCGCCCAAGGGGTGGCTGATACCGGCCACCAGGCCATTGTCGCCATGGCCCGGATGGGCGAAGGCCAAGGCAGGGGCGAGCAGCAGCGCGGCGGCGGCGAAAAGTCTGTTGAGTCTCATGGACAGGTTCCTTATAAGTTGATCAGGCGGCGGTCAGCAGGCCCTGGCGTTCGATGAAGGCGACGATGTCGTCCAGGCCGACCCCGGTCTTCTGGTTGCTGAACACAAAGGGTTTGCCGTTGCGCATGCGCTGGGTGTCGCTGTTCATCAGTTCCAGCGAGGCACCCACCAGCGGGGCCAGGTCAATCTTGTTGATCACCAGCAGGTCGGATTTGCAAATACCGGGCCCGCCCTTGCGCGGCAGTTTGTCGCCCGCAGAGACATCAATCACATAGATGGTCAGGTCCGACAGTTCCGGGCTGAAGGTGGCCGACAGGTTGTCGCCGCCGGACTCCACCAGAATCAGGTCCAGGCCGGGAAAACGGCGGTTGAGTTGGTCCACTGCCTCCAGGTTGATCGAGGCATCTTCGCGAATCGCCGTGTGTGGGCAGCCACCGGTTTCCACGCCGATGATGCGCTCCGGCGCCAGGGCCTGGTTACGCACCAGGAAGTCGGCATCTTCACGGGTGTAGATGTCGTTGGTGACCACCGCCAGGTTGTAGCGATCGCGCAGCGCCAGGCACAGGGCCAGGGTCAGGGCGGTCTTGCCCGAGCCTACCGGGCCGCCGATACCGACGCGCAGGGGTTGTGTGTTCATGTGCTTCTCCAGAATCAGGAACGGAACAGGCGGCTGTACTGGCGCTCGTGGGCCATGCACGCCAGGGACAGGCCAAAAGCGGCGCTGCCCAAATGGTTAGGGTTAATGCGTTCGGCATCCTGCTGTGCTTGTTGCAGCAGCGGCAGCAGTTCGCTGGTCAACCGCTGGGCCGCTTGCTGGCCCAATGGCAGGGTTTTCATCAGTACCGCCAGTTGGTTTTCCAGCCAGCTCCATAGCCAGGCGGCAAGAGCATCGCCGGGGTTGATGTGCCAGGCGCGCGCGGCCAAGGCCCAGCCCAGGGCCAGATGCGGTTCGTCGCGTTGTGCAAGAAAATCACGGGCGCTGTCGTCCAGTTCCGGCAAGCCGTTGAGCAGTTGTTGCAGGGAATAGCCCATCTGACGACTCTCCTGATACAGCTCCCGGGTCTCACGGCTGGCGCGATGCTCGTCGCACCACTGCGCCAATTGGGCCCAGTCCTGTTCGCCGGCTGCGCGGCAGTGGGCGAGCAGCAGCGGGGCTTCGAAACGCGCCAGGTTGAGCAGCAACTGGTCACTGATCCAGCGCCGGGCGCTCGCGGCATCCTGCACGCGGCCGTTGTCCACCGCCATTTCCAGGCCTTGGGAATAGCTGTAGCCGCCAATCGGCAGTTGCGGACTGGCCAGGCGCAGCAACGCCCAGGCTGGGTTCATAGACGCACGCCGAACTGATGCAGCTTGGGCGCGTAGTTGAAGTCTTCATCACCATGCCGTGAATGATGATGGCCGCCGCCATAGGCGCCGTGCTCAGGTTGAAACGGCGCCTCTAGGGTCTGCGCATCGGCACCCATTTGCTCGAGCATGGCCTTGAGCACGTAGTCATCGAGCAGGCGCAGCCAGCCGTCACCGACTTGCAGGGCCACATGGCGGTTGCCCAGATGATACGCGGCACGGGTGAGCTCGAAGGCGTTGCGGCAGGTGACGTGCAGCAGTTGTTCAGGGCGGGCGCATACCCGTACGACGCGTCCGTCTTCTGCCTGCAGGAATTCACCATCGTGCAAGGGCGGCTGGCCCCGCTCCAAAAACAGGCCGACGTCTTCACCGTCGGCACTGAAACAGCGCAGGCGGCTTTTGCTGCGGGCTTCGAAGTTGAGCAGCAACTCGGCGGCCCAGAGGGCTTGGGGGGCGATTCGGCGGTGTATCACCAGCATCAGAGAGCTTCCAACTGTGAGCGATGAAAGACCTAGAGCAAGGGGCTTGCCAATCACGGAATCGAGTAGGAATTCCCTGTAGTCAGGCAGGCATGCTGCTCAATAGGGCGTCGGATGATTTCCGCGCGTGTATCAATTTGGTGCGTGCCGAGGTTTATAGCACCGGGGAGGGGCATTCTGCGTTGATGGCGCCGCTCAGTTTGATGAAGTTTCTTTCATCTTTTTCTTTGTTGGTGTTTTTTAGGATTTTTCCTACGAGTCATCAGGATTTGGAGCTCATGAGATTACCTGCGGGTTCTTTAGGCTATGCGGCCTGTTTAATTCCACCGCGACGTTCATCATGCTTCGATCAATTTTTTGTGTATGCCTTGTCAGCCTGACCTGCTTTATTTCATCGGCAAAGGCCAATTTTCAACCCCGCGCCACCTTCAGCTCTTCGCTGCAAAGCATCAAGCCGGCCTCTATCGACGATGTCATTGACCGCGCCCATGAGTTACTGGGTACGCCATATAAGTGGGGCGGCACATCGGCAGAGCAGGGCTTCGATTGCAGTAGCTTCCTGGTGTACTTGTTCAAGACCCAAGCCAATATCCAGCTACCCCGCACCACTGCCGCCATGCACCGTTCATCGGCGACAACCATCAAACGCAGTGCTTTAAAGCCAGGGGATGCAGTGTTTTTCAAAGGCAACGGGCGGGGCCAGGTCAGCCATGTCGGCCTTTATATCGGCCAGGGCAAATTCATCCATTCGCCGCGCACCGGCAAAACCATCCGTATCGATTCATTGAGCAATAGCTACTGGAACAAGCACTACACCACCGCCAAACGGTTCCACACGGCGGGTTGATTGACTTACTCGGTACTGCCCAGCCCTTGCCAATGTTTAAGGCCGATAAAGATAAAGCGCAGCTGCTGGGTGATTTTCGCCTGGGGCGTAAGGTGGGCCGGCAAGGCGTGGGCCGGTGGGTCGATGATATCGGGCAGGGTGGCGAACACACTCTTGACGATCAGGTCGGCCATCACGTGCAAACCTTCGGCATCCAAGTGCTGAAGTTTGGGCATCAGTGTCAGGTCGGCGGCCAGGTCGCGAGTGATGTCTTCGCGCAGGGCAGCGATGGCTTGGCGCACGGCCAGGCAGCCGCCGTACTGTTCGCGAGCCAGGAACAGGAACTGAGAGCGGTTAGCCGAAACCACATCGAGAAATATGCGCACCGAGGCATCAATGATTCCGCCCATCACGAATTCGTTGTGGCGCACCAGGCGGATCGTGGCGCGAAAGGTCTGGCCGACCTCGCTTACCAGTACCAGCCCAAGTTGGTCCATGTCGGCGAAATGGCGATAGAAACCGGTGGGCACGATACCCGCGGTCTTGGCCACTTCGCGCAAACTCAGGCTGCCAAACCCACGGCCACACTCCATCAGATGGCGGGCTGCGTCCATCAGGGCGAGGCGGGTCTGTTGCTTCTGTTCGGCGCGGGGCAGCATGAGCGGATGAGCTTTGTCGGCAAGTACAGCGACGCACTCTAGCAAAAGCGCTTTGCCGGCGTCGAACTTGGCAGGGGCGGGGCGTGACGCGTTCTATATAAAAGCAAAAGCCCGATCGGCAGATCGGGCTTTTTTCTGGGCCACCACAGGCTTAGCTCTGTGCTTGATGCAGTTCTTGCAGACGGTCGGCACCGCCTTCAGCAACGCCTTCGGTGTAGGCGCGTTTGTTGGCTTGTTCAGCACCGCCTTCGACCAGACCTTTCTCTTGCAGGCGGTTGTAGCCATTTTCAGCTACCGCGCCTTTGGCGTAATCACGGTTTTCGTCTTCTTGCGAACCGCTGCGAGCCACGGTTTGGCTGGTTTGCACGGCTTGAGCTTTGTTCTGCGGGGTGGCCTGTTCGGCAGCTGGCAGGGCAAAAGCGCTGGAAGCCAGGACAGATAACAGAACGGTAGCGAGTAATTGGCGTTTCATGATGGTTGCTCCTAGGGAGGGCGATAAAGTGGGTACAGGGCTAATGTTACCCTTGATAAGTCGATATAAAAGTTCATAAACACAATGGTAATAATCAACAGAATTGATTGTTCTCGCCGGAGGCTCTAGATCGAGCCTCTCAAGCCCGCGGCTTTGCACCGATGTGGGTATTTTCGACACGAACCCGGGTAACAATGGTGCGTCGTCGATGGGGAATATTGTCTGGTTGATCAGGAAAATCGCTTTTTTCGGTTAAATCCGCGGTTGCGTTAAACCCCCAGGCACTTTGCCAGTCGTAGTCCTATAAGCTGTTTAAAAGGCTGTTGCCCAGCCAGTCGTATTCAGGAGTCCTGTGCAATGACGCGCACTCGTAAAATTCTCGCTTGGAGCTGCGCCAGCTTCGTTCTGTTGATTGCCATCGTGGTACTGGTGTTGGTGTTCTTCGACTGGAACCGCATCAAGCCGCCCCTCAATGCCAAGGTCTCCGAAGAACTGCATCGTCCGTTCGCCATCAACGGCAACCTCGCCGTGGTGTGGCAGCGTGAGCCCGATGAAGGCGGCTGGCGCGCCTGGGTGCCGTGGCCCCATGTGATTGCCGAAGACCTGACTCTGGGGAACCCCGATTGGTCGAAACAACCGCAGATGGTCACGCTCAAGAAGGTTGAGCTGCGCATTTCGCCCCTGGCCTTGCTGGTGCAGCGTGTGGTGATCCCGCGCATCGACCTCACCGAACCCAGTGCCCAGTTGCAGCGCCTGGCTGATGGCCGCGCCAACTGGACGTTCAAGTTCGACCCCAAGGACCCCAACGCCGAACCGTCCAATTGGGTGGTGGATATTGGCGCCATCGGCTTTGACAAAGGCCATGTGACCCTTGACGATCAAAGCCTCAAGACCCAGTTGGATGTGATCATCGACCCGCTGGGCAAGCCGATTCCCTTCGGTGAAATCGTCGGCGATGCCGATGCCAAAAAAGCCCTGGAAAAAGGCTCGGCGCCCCAGGACTACGCGTTCGGCCTCAAGGTCAAAGGCCAGTACCACGGCCAGAAACTCGCGGGCACGGGCAAGATCGGTGGCTTGCTGGCCTTGCAGGACGCGGCCAAGCCGTTCCCGCTGCAAGCCCAAGTCAAGATCGCGGATACCAGCATCGCCCTGGCCGGCACCCTGACCGACCCGCTGAACCTCGGTGCCCTGGACCTGCGCCTGAAACTGTCGGGCAGCAGCCTGGGCAATCTCTATCCGTTGACCGGCGTGACCCTGCCGGATTCGCCGGCCTATTCCACTGACGGCCACCTGATCGCCAAACTGCATGAGGCCAGCGGCGCCTCCTTTCGCTACGAGAACTTCAACGGCAAGATCGGCAACAGCGACATCCACGGCGACCTGGCCTATGTTGCCAGCCAGCCACGGCCCAAGCTCAGCGGCGCGCTGGTGTCCAACCAACTGCTGATGGATGACCTGGCGCCGCTGATTGGCGCAGATTCCAATGCCGAGCAAAAAGCCCGTGGCGGTGAAAGCAAGCAACCGGCGACCAAAGTGCTGCCGGTTGAAGAGTTCCGCACCGAACGCTGGCGCGAGATGGATGCCGATGTGGAGTTCACCGGCAAGCGTATCGTGCACAGTGCCGACTTGCCCTTTACCGACCTCTACACCCACCTGGTGCTCAACGACGGCCAACTGAGCCTTGAACCCCTGCGCTTTGGCGTGGCCGGTGGGAAGCTCGATGCGCAGATTCGCTTGAACGGCCGCACTACGCCGATGGAGGGCCGCGCCAAGCTGACGGCGCGCAACTTCAAGCTCAAGCAGCTGTTCCCGACTTTCGAACCGATGAAAACCAGCTTCGGTGAACTCAACGGCGATGCCGATATTTCCGGGCGCGGCAACTCGGTGGCGGCACTGTTGGGCACGTCCAACGGTGACCTGAAGATGCTCATCAACGATGGCGCCATCAGCCGAAGCCTGATGGAAATCGCCGGGCTCAACGTGGGCAACTACGTGGTCGGCCGCCTGTTCGGCGACGAGGAAGTGAAGATCAACTGCGCAGCGGCGGACTTCGGCATCAAGACTGGCCTGGCGACCACGCGGCTGGTTGTGTTCGATACCGAGAACGCGATCATCTACATCGACGGCACCGCGAATATGGCCACCGAGCAGTTGGACCTGACCATCACGCCGGAATCCAAGGGCTTTCGCCTGTTCTCCCTGCGTTCACCGCTCTACGTCAATGGACCTTTCATCAAGCCCAATGCTGGCGTGAAAGCCATTCCGTTGGCGCTACGCGGTGCGGGCATGGTCGCCCTCGGCGTGATCGCCGGGCCTGCTGCTGGCTTGCTCGCCTTGGTTGCCCCAAGCGGTGGCGAGCCCAATGAGTGCGCACCGTTGCTGCAACAGATGAAGGAAGGCAAGGCGCCCAAGACCGTGAAGTAACTGTGGGAGCGGGCTTGCTCGCGATAGCGGAGTATCAGTCAATGATTTATCAACTGATCCAACGCTATCGCGAGCAAGCCCGCTCCCACAGGGGGATGTTGCGGTGTTAGTTATTACAGATCCTGCAGAATATCCGCCATATCGTCGGCGTGTTCTTCTTCCTGAGCCAGGATGTCTTCGAAGATGCGACGGGTAGTCGGGTCTTTGTCACCGATGTACTGGATGATCTCGCGGTAGCTGTCTACCGCGATCCGCTCGGCCACCAGGTCTTCGTAGACCATTTCCTTCAAGGTGTTGCCCGCCACGTATTGCGCATGGGAGTTTTTCGACAGCAGGTCGGGGTTGAACTCCGGCTCGCCGCCCAGTTGCACGATACGCTCGGCCAGTTTGTCAGCGTGCTCGGCTTCCTGGGTCGCATGTTCCAGGAACTCATCAGCAGCCACGCTGGCCTTGAGGCCGTTGGCCATGAAGTAGTGACGCTTGTAGCGCAACACGCAGACCAGTTCGGTGGCCAGCGACTCGTTGAGCAGGCGGATGATTTCTTCGCGGTCGGCGTCATAGCCTTCGGTCACGGCGCCGTTTTCGACGTTCTGGCGGGCGCGGCTGCGCAGGGTTGCAACGTCAGTCAATCGTGCTTCAGTCATTTCAATCTCCTGGGGCTAATCCGGTTGTACGCCACGCTCTGCCGGCGTGATCGCTATTGGTTGTGAGTCCCGGGCCAGGCGAAAAGTTTTATCGGATTTAACAGGATGTGTCCTGAGGGCGTCTGACCGGTGTGGTCCAACGCTCTGACAGAATTACTCCACCCAGGGTCAGCAAGCCCCCCACCAGGTGATACAGCGCCAACTCCTCCTTCAGCACCACGGCTGCAATCAGCGCGGTAATCAACGGCAGCAGGTTGAAAAACAGTGTGGTACGGCTTGGCCCCAGGGTCTTGACCGAGTGCATCCACGCCAGCGGTGCCAGCATCGAAGCCAGCAGGCAGGCATATAGCACCAGCGGAATATTCGCCCAGCCCAAACCGGCCTTGGCCGAGAACAGATACAGCGGCAGCAGCACCACCACCGCGACCAGCACCTGCAAATACAGCAGCACCAAGGGCGGCAGGCGCAGTTGCCATTTTTTCAGCAGGGTGCTGTAGACCGCATAAGCCAGGGTCGCCACCAGCATCATGCCGTCGCCCAGGTTGACCCCATGTTGCAGCAAGGCGCCCAGGCTGCCGGCCGACACCACCACTACCACGCCTGCGAACGACAGCACCGCGCCGGTCAGCGCGCCAAAGGTCAGGCGTTGGCCGAGGCTGATAATCGCGGCGGTCAACGCCATCAGTGGCATCAGCGAGAGGATGATGCCCATGTTGGTGGCACTGGTCAGCGTTGCGGCGTAGTAGGCCAGGCTTTGATACACCGCCATGCCGAGTACGCCGAGGATAAAGATCTTGCCCAGGTTGGGGCGGATCTGCGGCCAGTGGGCGATCACCGGCTTGAGCATGAACGGCGTGAACAGCAACGCAGCGAACAGCCAGCGGTAAAAGCCGATTTCAGCCGGGAAGATCGAGCCCACGGCCAATTTGTTGACCACGGTGTTGCCGGCCCAGATAAAGATAGCCAGCAGCGGATACGCGTATTGCATTGAAAAGAAATCCAGTGTGTTGACGAGGCAGGATTATCCTCTGTCTGGATCGAAGCCTATACTGCGATCCAGACAACTGAGCGCTGAATCCAGACAATATGTCCCGACATACCGTGCGCCTGCCCGATTTTGCCCGCCTGCCAAGCCCGGTGTACTTTCGGTATTCCGATTTTGCCCCGGACACCGAATGCACCCCGCACCAGCACACCTGGGGCTCGCTGGATTACTCGGCCAGCGGTGTGATGCGCATGGAAGTGGCGGGCAATCGCTTCATGTCGCCACCGCAATACGCGGTGTGGGTGCCGCCGCATACCGAGCACAGCTCCTACAATGCCGAGGCGATTGTCTACCACTCCGTAGGGCTGGCGCCGCAGCTGTGCGAGCAGTTGCCACAGCAGCCTTGCACGCTGGCGATCAGCGACATTCTCAAGGCGATCCTCAAGGATTTCGCCCTGCGCGATGTCAATGCACCGCGCACCGACGCCGACATCCGCCTGGCCCAGGTGCTGGTGGACCAGCTCAGGCAGGCGCCGGTCCACGACTGCTTCCTGCCCTACGCCCGCCACCCGGGATTGCTTGGGGTCTTGGAGGGCATGCAGGCAGAGCCGGGAGACAACCGCCCTCTGGCGCAATGGGCCGAGCAGGTGCATGTGAGCGAGCGCACCCTGGCGCGCCAGTTTGTGCGCGAGCTGGGCATGAGCTTTGGCGAATGGCGCCAGCGCCTGCGCTACCTGGCGGCCATCGAGGCGCTGGACAGCGACCGCAGTGTGCAACACGTGGCGTTTGATCTGGGCTACAGCACCGCCTCGGCGTTTATCGCCATGTTCCAACGCCACGCCGGCTGCACGCCGGAGCAATACCGGCGGGCGAATATTCGTGGCCGGTGAAGTTGTAACAGGTTTTGACTACACTGCGCTGTAGGCCGTGCCCGTCGGCACGGTAACAGGGAGAAAACTCCATGAAGATGCTGCGTATTCCGTTGTTGATGATGGGCCTGCTGATGTGTGCCCAGGGTTTTGCCGCCACTGCCCAGCAGAACAAAATGACCACCTGCAATGCCGAGGCCACCACCAAGACGCTCAAGGGCGATGACCGTAAGGCCTTCATGAAGACCTGCCTGTCGGCACCTGCCGCCAACGACGCCAAGACCCTGACCCCGCAGCAGCAGAAGATGAAAGACTGCAATGCGTCGGCGAAAACCAAGGCGTTGACCGGTGATGCGCGTAAGACATTCATGAGCACCTGCCTGAAGAAATAATAGCCCCGGGCCATAGAAGGCTGCGACACTCGCACACAGCCCCTTTGTAGGAGCGAGCAAGTGTGGCGAGGGAGCTTGCTCCCGCTGGAGCGCGAAGCGCTCCCAAACCGAACAGACGAGTATGCCTGGTGCACACCGGCTCAATGGTTTGGGGCTGCTTCGCAGCCCAGCGGGAGCAAGCTCCCTCGCCACAGCAAGCTCGCTCCTACAACATCCTTCAACGCCGTTTGTTTTGAGGCTGTATGCCAACGTTTTCTCAGCGTCATGTGTTGTTGCTGTCCAGCTACATCATCATTTTCGGCGGGTTGCTGCTGGTACTGCCGCTGAAATTGCTGCCCAGTCTGCTGGCCGGCCTGTTGGTCTATGAACTGGTCAACATGCTCACCCCTCAACTGCAACGCCTGATCGAAGGCCGGCGCGCGCGTTGGCTGGCGGTGGCCTTGCTGGGCACCTTGATCGTCAGCGTGTTGGCCTTGATCTTCGCTGGCGCCATCAGCTTCCTGCTCCACGAAGCGGAAAACCCCGGGGCTTCCCTGGACAAATTCATGGGCGTGGTCGACCGCGCGCGCGGTCAATTACCGCCGTCCATCGACGCCTATTTGCCCGCCAGCGCCGCGGAGTTTCGCGTGGCCATTGGCGATTGGCTAAGCAAGCACTTGAGCGAACTGCAACTGGTCGGCAAAGACGCCGCCCACATGTTCGTCACCTTGCTGATCGGCATGGTGCTGGGTGCGATCATCGCCTTGCAGCGCGTGCCCGACCTGACCAAGCGCAAACCCTTGGCCGCCGCGCTGTTCGACCGCCTGCACCTGCTGGTCCAGGCGTTTCGCAATATCGTGTTCGCCCAGATCAAGATCGCCGCGCTCAACACCGCCTTCACCGCGGTGTTCCTGGCAGTGGTGCTGCCGTTATGCGGCATTCACCTGCCGTTGACCAAGACCCTGATCGTGCTGACCTTCCTGCTCGGTCTGCTGCCAGTGATTGGCAACCTGATCTCCAACACGCTGATCACCATCGTGGCGCTGTCGCTGTCGATCTGGGTGGCGGTGGCGGCACTGGGTTATTTGATCGTGATCCACAAGGTCGAGTACTTCCTCAACGCGCGAATCGTCGGCGGGCAGATCAGTGCCAAGTCATGGGAGTTGTTGTTGGCGATGCTGGTGTTTGAGGCAGCGTTCGGCCTGCCGGGGGTGGTGGCGGGGCCGATTTACTATGCCTATCTGAAAAGCGAGCTGAAGCTGGGTGGGATGGTTTAAGCCTTGTGTCGCCTGGGCTGACGCCATCGCGGGCAAGCCCGCTCCTACATTGAAATGCGATCACCTGTGGGAGCTGGCTTGCCTGCGATGACGGCCTCACAGCCGGCCCCTATCTATCTGACGCCCCGCGATCAAACTGTGGGAGCGGGCTTGCTCGCGAAGGCGGCCTGACTGCCGACCGGGATGTTGGATTTGACCGCGTACATATCCGTTATTTAGGTAACGGCCACTTAGGGTTCCGCCCTGACGGCGGCTCACTTTTGAAAAGCGCAAAAGTAAGCAAAACGCTCTTGCCCCACCACTCGG
>NZ_JBXAJM010000022.1:0-95735 GCF_058797315.1 Pseudomonas sp. GW823-FHT02F05 | reverse complement strand
CAAGAGCGTTTTGCTTACTTTTGCGCTTTTCAAAAGTGAGCCGCCGTCAGGGCGGAACCCTAAGTGGCCGTTACCTACATAACGGATATGCACTCGGTCTAATCCAACATCCCAGTTGGCTGTCAGGCCGTCTTCGCAGCGATGCGGCGACCCGACAAGCCAGCTCCCACATTTGGATTGCGGAGCATCAGATGGATATGCGCCGGCTGTCAGACCGTCGCGAATGCGGTGGGTCAGCCATAGGTGCATTAACTGATACACCCTATTGGCGAGCAAACCCGCTCCCACATTGTTTGCCAGGGGCCTTTGCATGTATCAATTGATCCTCGGCGGCGCCCGTTCGGGCAAGAGCCGCCTGGCCGAAAAGCTTGCCGCAGAGAGCGGGCTTGCCGTCATTTATATCGCCACCAGCCAGCCGCTCGATGGTGAGATGAACGAGCGTGTCACTTTGCACCGCCAGCGTCGCCCCGACAATTGGGGCCTGGTTGAGGAGCCCATCGAGCTGACGCGCGTGCTGCGCGAAAACGCCGCCACTGATCGCTGCCTGCTGGTGGATTGCCTGACCTTATGGCTCACCAATCTTCTGATGCTCGAAGACCCGGCGCGCCTTGCGTGCGAGCGTGATCAACTGTTGCAAACCCTGGCTTCGCTGCCGGGAGAAATCATTTTTGTCAGCAACGAGACCGGTCTGGGTGTCGTGCCGCTGGGCGAATTGACTCGCCGTTATGTGGATGAAGCCGGTTGGCTGCATCAAGCCTTGGCCGAGCAATGTCAGCGCGTTGTGCTGACGGTTGCCGGCCTGCCCCTGACTTTGAAAGGTACTGCGTTATGACCGACTCCTGGTGGCTCAACCCCTGCAAGACGGTGAATGCCACAGCCCACGAACAGGCGCTGGCGCGTCAGCAGCAGTTGACCAAGCCCGCTGGCTCCCTCGGCCAGTTGGAGGCCCTGGCGGTGCGGTTGGCGGGTTTGCAGGGCCAGGTCAAACCGTCGGTGGATCACCTGTGGATCGTGATTTTTGCCGGCGATCACGGCGTGGTCGCTGAAGGCGTGTCGGCATTTCCCCAGGCGGTGACCGGGCAGATGCTGCAAAACTTTGTCACCGGTGGTGCGGCAATCAGTGTGTTGGCGCGGCAACTGGAAGCGCAATTGGAAGTGGTTGACCTTGGGACGGTCACGCCGTCCCTGGATTTGCCCGGCGTTCGTCACCTGAATATCGGCGCGGGCACGGCCAATTTCGTGCATGGCCCGGCGATGACTCAGTCTCAGGGGCAACTGGCCCTGCAAGCCGGGCGAGACAGCGCACACCGCGCCCTGGCAGGCGGCGCGCAGCTGTTTATCGGCGGCGAGATGGGCATCGGTAACACCACCGCCGCCAGTGCCTTGGCCTGCGCATTGCTGGATTGCCAGGTCACTGACCTTACAGGCCCTGGTACCGGTTTGAACGCCGCAGGGGTCAGCCATAAGGTCGCGGTCATCGAGCGCGCCTTGGCGTTGCACGCCGGTCAGCGCGGCGATGCGTTGCAAACCCTGTTCAATCTCGGCGGTTTTGAAATTGCTGCCTTGGTTGGCGCCTACCTGGCCTGCGCCCAGGAAGGCATGGCGGTGCTGGTGGATGGGTTCATCTGCAGCGTGGCCGCGCTGGTGGCGGTGCGCTTGAACCCGGCATGCCGCGAATGGCTGGTGTTCGGCCATCGGGGTGCCGAGCCGGGTCATCGCCATGTGCTGCACAGCCTCGATGCGCAACCGTTGCTGGAACTGGGCCTGCGGCTGGGCGAAGGCAGCGGCGCGGCGTTGGCGGTGCCCTTGTTGCGTCTGGCATGCGCGCTGCACGGGCAGATGGCGACCTTCGCCGAAGCCGCCGTGGCGGATCGCCCCGCATGACCTTGCGCCTGGACCTGCTGCGCCACGGCGAAACCGAGCTGGGCGGCGGCCTGCGTGGCAGCCTGGACGATGCGCTGACCGCCAACGGCTGGCAGCAGATGCGCGACGCAGTGGTGGGGCAAGGGCCCTGGGATCGGCTGATCAGCTCGCCGCTGCAACGCTGCGCTCTGTTCGCCCGGGAGCTGGGGACGCAACTTGATTTGCCGGTGAGTCTGGAGCCTGACTTGCAGGAGCTTCACTTCGGCGCCTGGGAAGGGCAGAGTGCGGCCGCGTTGATGGATACCGATGCCGAAGGGCTGGGCTTGTTCTGGGCCAACCCCTATGGCTTCACGCCGCCGGAGGGTGAGCCTGTCATCCAGTTTTCCGAGCGCGTGCTTGGCGCTGTCGCCCGGCTGCATCAGGCGTACGCGGGCCAGCGGGTGCTGTTGGTCTGTCATGGCGGTGTGATGCGCCTGCTGCTGGCTCAGGCGCGAGGGTTGCCCCGTGAGCAACTGCTGAATGTTGAAGTGGGTCACGGTGCCTTGTTCGGCCTGCAGGTTGAAACCGATGGAGTGTTGAAGGAAGGACTCTGACGATGCTGCCGTTCTGGATCGCCCTGCAATTTCTCAGCAGCCTGCCCATTCGCTTGCCGGGCATGCCGCAACCTCAAGAACTGGGCCGTTCGTTGTTGTTTTATCCGCTGGTTGGGTTGCTGTTCGGCGTGCTGTTATGGGGCCTCAACCAGGTGTTGCAGGGCGCCCCGTTGCTGTTGCACGCCGCGTTGCTGCTCACAGCCTGGGTGTTGCTCAGCGGTGGCCTGCACCTGGACGGCCTGGCCGACAGCGCCGATGCCTGGCTGGGCGGTTTTGGCGACCGCGAGCGCACCCTCAGCATCATGAAAGACCCGCGCAGCGGCCCGATTGCGGTGGTCACCCTGGGCTTGGTGCTGCTACTCAAGTTCAGCGCGCTGGTGGCATTGATCGAACAACACAATGGCGCCGCGTTGATCCTGGCGCCCCTGATCGGACGCGCTTCGATGCTGGCGCTGTTTCTCAGCACGCGCTATGTGCGGGCGGGCGGATTGGGTCAGGCACTGTCAGACCATCTGCCGCGAATTGTCGGCCAACAGGTGCTGATCCTCAGCGGGTTGGCCTGCATTCTGATCGGCGGTTTCAGCGGCGGTATCGCGGTGTTGCTGGCAGCACTGTGTTTCGTGTGGCTGCGCCAGTTGATGGTCAAGCGTCTGGGCGGTACCACCGGCGACACTGCTGGCGCGCTGCTGGAGCTGCTTGAAGTCGCGGTACTGGTCGGGCTGGCGCTGTAACGCTTTCTTGCAATTGATTAACTCCGGGTATATACACGCTCTATGCTTGCCTCCCAATGTTTATGCACCAACCTGCGACGCGCTGCCCGTGGCGTCAGCAGGCACTACGACGGCGCTCTCGACGGCTTCGGGATCAACGTTGCCCAGTATTCTTTGCTGTGCAACCTGCAGCGCCTCGATCAACCGAGCATTTCCAGCCTGGCGGACGCCATGGGCCTGGATCGCAGCACCCTGGGGCGCAACCTGCGCGTCCTGGAAGGTGAGGGGCTGGTGCAGTTGGTGGAGGGTGACGATTTGCGCAACCGCCTGGTGGTGTTGACTGCCACAGGGCAAGAGCGGCTGACTGCCGCGTTACCGGCTTGGGAAGCGGCGCAACAGAAATTGATTGATAAGCTCGGCGCCGAAAAGCGCGAAATGTTGTTGGCCTTGCTGGATGAACTCGCCTGAACGGCGGTTTGTTCGACTACAAGCGGGTATATACCCGCGAACGGAGAATAAGAAATGACCTCGATGTGGCGCACCAGTGGTTGGGTCCTTTTAGGGAGTGCGCTGATCCTGGCGTTGTCCTTGGGCGTACGGCATGGCTTTGGCCTGTTCCTGGCGCCGATGAGCAGCGAATTCGGTTGGGGGCGTGAAACCTTTGCCTTTGCCATCGCCTTGCAGAATCTGATCTGGGGCTTGGCGCAGCCATTTACCGGGGCCTTGGCCGACCGTTTCGGCGCGACCAAGGCGGTGTTTGTCGGCGGGGTGTTGTACGCCGTCGGCCTGGTGCTCATGGGCATGTCCGACTCCGCGTGGTCATTGTCGTTGAGCGCAGGTTTGCTGATTGGCATTGGCCTGTCCGGCACTTCGTTCTCGGTGATTCTCGGCGTGGTTGGCCGCGCCGTTGCGCCGGAAAAACGCAGCATGGCCATGGGCATTGCCAGCGCCGCCGGCTCGTTCGGCCAGTTCGCCATGGTGCCCGGCACCCTCGGCTTGATTGGTTGGCTGGGCTGGTCGGCCGCCTTGCTGGCGCTGGGCTTGATGGTGGCGTTGATCCTGCCGCTGGTCGCCATGCTCAAGGACCGGCCGCTGGCGGTCACGGTGGGCCAGCAAACCCTGGGCGAAGCGCTGAAAGAGGCCTGCTCCCACTCCGGCTTCTGGCTGCTGTCCTTCGGCTTTTTTGTGTGCGGTTTCCAAGTAGTGTTTATCGGTGTGCACTTGCCGGCGTACCTGGTCGACCAGCACCTGCCGGCCACGGTGGGCACCACGGTGCTGGCCTTGATTGGCCTGTTCAACGTATTTGGCACCTACACGGCGGGTTGGCTCGGTGGCCGCATGTCCAAGCCACGTCTGCTCACCGGCTTGTATCTGTTGCGGGCGGTAGTGATTGTGTTGTTCCTGTGGGCGCCGGTCACCGAAGTCACGGCGTATCTGTTTGGCATGGCGATGGGCTTTTTGTGGTTGTCCACGGTGCCGCTGACCAATGGCACCGTCGCGACCCTGTTTGGGGTGCGCAACCTCTCGATGCTCGGCGGGATTGTGTTCCTGTTCCACCAGCTTGGCTCGTTCCTCGGCGGATGGCTGGGCGGGGTGGTCTATGATCGAACCGGCAGCTACGATTTGATCTGGCAGGTGGCAATTTTACTCAGCCTGCTCGCCGCCGCGCTGAATTGGCCGGTGCGTGAGCGGCCGGTGGCGCGCATTCAGGCGCAGATGGAGGCGGCATGAGCATGACAGCGCGTCTTATGCTGTTGGCTGTGGGGCTGGGGTTGTTGCTGCTGGCCTGGTGGGGTTGGCAACGGGGCGGCCTGGCGTTGATGCAACTGGGCATGGCGATCTGCTAAGTTGTGGGTCTGAACTGACTTAAGGACTTTTGACATGCAGATGCGCTGGCTCGCTGTACCCGTCCTGATGGCTATTGGTAGCGTGGCGATGGCCGCCAGTTGCCCACCGTTGCTGGAGGGCCAGTTGCCCAAGCTGCGGGCCAAGGAATCCATCGATCTGTGCCAGCAATTCGCTGGCAAACCCTTGGTGATCGTCAACACGGCGAGCTTCTGCGGCTTTGCCCCGCAATTCAAGGGCCTGGAAGCGTTGTATCAGCGCTACAAGGGCGAAGGTCTGGAAGTGATCGGCGTGCCGTCCGATGACTTCAAACAGGAAGCCAAGACCGGGGAAGAAACCGCCAAGGTCTGCTACGTGAACTATGGCGTGACCTTCACCATGACCGAGCCGCAGAAGGTCAAGGGGCCGGATGCGGTGCACCTGTTCAAGGTGCTTGCACAGCAGGCCGACGCCGCGCCCAAGTGGAACTTCTACAAGTATGTAGTGGATCGCCAGGGCAATCTGGTTGCCAGTTTTTCCAGCCTGACCAAGCCGGACAGTCCGGAGCTGATCAAGGCGGTGGAACAGGCATTGGCTTCCAAACCCTGACCGCCAGCCAAACAAAAGCCCCGCCTCCTTCACAGGAGAGCGGGGCTTTTTTATACGACTGCGGTTAGAACTTGTAGGTCATGCCCAAGCCGAAACCGTTGGCGCTGTTTTCATACTTGGCGTTGTAGCTGGCCAATTGGTTGGAGCGCGAGATCTTGACGTCCTCTTCCTTCAGGTAGGAGTAGGCCAGGTCGATGGTCATGTTATCCATGACCTGGTAGCCCAGGCCCAGGCTGAAGATAGTACGGTCGCCGGTCGGGATGCGCGGTGAGCGATCCGTGTTGTTGGTAGGCGACTGGTCGAATGTCAGGCCGGTACGCAGTACCACTTGCTTGGTGAGCTGGTACGAAGTACCCACGGCGTAGGCCCAGGTGTCGTGCCAGTTCTGGTCTTCCTTGATTGTGCTGACCAAGCCTGGGGCAAGCGCGCCGCCAGTAGCGCCGCTGACGCCTTCGTTCTTGACGGTGATGTCTTTCAGGCGGCTCCAGCGTGTCCAGGTTGCACCGGCATAGAGTTTCCACGCGTCGGTCAGGTCTTGAGTGACGGACAGGTCGTAGGACTCAGGTGTGTCGATTTTCAGCGAGGCGTCATAGCGGTTGCTGCGCAGGAACGGCGAGGTCGCGGTCGGTGCGGTGACTTCGGTGTGGCCGTCCAGCTTGTAGCTGACCTTGGAGTGGTAGGTCAGGCCGACACGGGTGGTATCGGTGGCTTGGACCAGTACGCCGATGTTGAAGCCCAGCGCGGTGTCGTCACCCTTGATCTTGATATTGGTGTCTGGCGCGCGAGGGTTCAGCGTCAGGTCCGATTCCAGGGTGCCGGCGATGCGGTTGATGGTCGGGCCAAAACCCACGGAAACGCGGTCGTTGAAGGCGTAGCTGACGGTCGGTTGCAAGGTGATGACTTTCACTTCGCTCTTGCTGCCAAAGCCACGACCCTGGAAGCCGCTTTCGTAGTCGGTTACCAGGCCGAACGGCGCATAGACGCCGAAGCCGACAGCCCACTGGTCGTTGAGCTTATTGGTGTAGAAACCGAAAGGCACGGCAGTGAAAGGCACCATATCGCCTTTGTTGCTGCCAGCGGAGCGGCCGCTGACATTGCTGATATCGGTGGAGGCATCAATGGCTGCAACGCCACCGGTGATCTGTTGGCCTTCCAGGCGTGCCATACCGGCAGGGTTACCGAACACAGTGCTCGCATCATCGGCAGAAGAAGAGCGACCTGCGAAACCGGTACCCATCCCGCTGACGCTCTGTTCGTTGAGGGCAAAGCCGCTGGCGAACAATTGGGAGGATGCCATGGCAACGGCGAGGCTAAGTGTGGTCTTGAGCATTACTTTTTTCATTATTAGAACTCCGTGTGATCACCGCTGCGGAAAGTATCAATAAATTTCACATCGCGCTATAGGCTGTAATGCAGGAGATAGAGCGGTTTTGTAGGACAATCCGACCAAAATTGCCGTTTTTTGCCGAATCTTGCAATTTGCCCGGTCAGCAAGCTGCCTGTTTCATGGGGCTTACACAGGTTTGCCACGCTTGGGTGAAATCTCGCAGGCGGCCTTGTGGATGGAATATTTCTTTCCAGATACGCGCCATGGCCAGCACATCGCCGGGTGCGGGAAGGGCGGGGCGTTGTTGTTCCACCAGCAACCAGGCGATGGCCGTGGCGTAGCGCAGGTTCACGGTCAACTCCAACTGAGGCGCGCTGAGGAACGCATGTTGGCTGGCCAGCCCGCGCACCAGGCTGGCGCGCTCCGGGTCCAGGGCCAGGTAGTCATCCCAGAGGGCGCGGTGGCGTGGTTCGGTGATGCTGTAGAGGCCATGGCCGCGCCGGTCATGCAGCGCCGAGCCCAGTTCTGACTGGCTGGCGGCAATGCCCAGCAGCAGGGATTCGGCTGTCGAACTGTGACGGCCGAGGTACATCAGCGTCGGCCGGATCACATAACGACACAATTCACTGGCGGCAATACCCATACGAGCCTCAGTCCTTACAAAGAGTGGACGAGCCTGAGAAGGGGGGCTTGGCAGCAATGAATCGGATCTCAGGCCCGTCTAAGCGGATCATGCCGCTTGACTTGAAGTGTAGTGTCATATTCCTGATGTAAAGGACTGTTTTTAAAACATCTTCTGCAATCGGTTATAACGTTTATATCGATTTGTACTTAGCGCCACGGACTCAAGGCCAAATTCCAGGCAATAAAAAACCCTGTTGTTCAAACAGGGTTTTTGAGGTTTCAGCGACGCGGGTCGATCAGGCGGTCAGTGCCTGACGGGTACGATCGATCACGGCCTGCAGCGGTTCTGCGCTGGAGTATTGATCGGGGTACAGGCGTTCGCTGTGACGAGCGATGCCGTGTTCGTTGACCAGGGTGAAGCTGAAGCAGCCTTTGCGAGCAGCCATGATCAGGCAGTTCATTGGGGCAAAAGCGTTGGTGAGGGCGCGAATGGCATCCTGAGTGTGGATTTGAGCGTTCATATTATTGGTGTTCCTACAAATGACACGGATAAGAACCGTGCAACGTTAAAACGTTCCAGTAACGCTGATCACCATTGATCAAACGAAGAACCCGACTGGAACAAAGCAGCCAGTTTGAAGCGCTATGGAATTAGGCGCGCTTGGGCTGGCAGGTAGGTACTTAGGAGGGCAGGCAACACAACAGGGGCAAAGGTTCTGGGCCCGGGGTGAAGATCCTGATCAATTTGCAGGTTGGTTCGGTCAGAGTATTGGAACTTCGCGACACCCTTTGCTTGTTCAAAGGCAGTGTCGTCGCAAGGAATACCTGGAAACCATCGAGGTGGCCGATCCCATGTGGTTCAGGGGACGTATTCGACCAGAATTGACTTTCAGCTTGGTACTAACGCCGCGGATAGTAACGGATTGAAACAGGGAAGGGAAGGCCGATGGCAAAAAAACTTCGATCAGCCGCCGAGCAACTCGCGATAGACCAGTATGGTCATGGACGCGGCCAGGGCGCACCCCAGCCCATAGGCGGCGAGCGTCAATCGCAAGGACTGGCCGGTCTCGATCATGTGGATCACTTCGCGCATGTCATTGATCTTTCCGTCACTGAGTTCGATGCACAGGACCACGGCGGTAAAGGCTGCTGACAGCAAGATAGCAATGGCGAACAGTGCGCCGTCCGGAGAGGGGAGCGCGGCATTGATTCCCAGGGAGGTCGCGCAGATGGCCAGTAGCAGCCCGGCGAATAACAGAATTCCTTTCATCGGCCCTACTGGTTTGCATTGTCGGTGGCGCAGTGTGGCGAGCCGAGGCGGATTTGAAAAGCCCTCGGGTTTGCCCGGTCAGTAACATGTTTAACCGGTGTTGAATCAAAAAACGCCGCCGATATAACCAGTCGATCGGGACTTGTGCACATTTGTGGCCAAGGGTGTAACCCTGCTGTCACTGGTGTGCAAGTGCGCCCATTTGCCTGTAATCAAAATTTAAGTCAATGAAAAATCTCGCTTTTTTTTATTGGTGAAAAAATCGTCAGTTTGACTGCGGCCCCCGTTCCATGGGGCTTTGCGCCTGTTCTAGGGGGGTTGTCCACTGAGTTATCCACAGCTTCTGTGGATTGTCCCGAGCGCTTGCTCTAGGACGGGCGTGCACGTTTTTTTCAGCTTTACCTGTACGAAAAAAAGAGTAGAGTGGCGCGCCTTCCGTTCTGCCCCACAGTGCTTTATGAAGTTTCGCTCAGTATCACCTTCTGTTACCGACACGCCCCAAACTGTTACCGCACCCAAGCGTTTTTCCTTGAAGGTCGCATTGTGGCTGCTCGACAGCCCGCGCCTGGGGCAGAGCACCAATATCAAGCATCTCGCCGGACGCTTGCTCAAGCAGCCCGCCCGCGAAGGCGTGGTGGCCGCTCAGAGCCGTCTTGGCCAACTGATGTGCCGCGAGTGCGGAAATGCCCGTGACCGGCGCATCGGCCACGATTTGTTGCGTTCGGCTGCTCGCGCCGGCGACCGTCGCGCCCAGCGCGAACTGGGCCAGGTCGAAGACTGAGCTGTCCTCCGGCCTTAGGCTTGGTTAACCTTGATCTTTTTCGGTGATGGCAGAAATGGCTATGGTGTTTGACTGGACCAGTATCGCCTTGGGTCTTGTGGGTGCAGCCGTGCCGCTACTGGCGCTGTGCTGGCAACTCCAGCGGCGTCTGACCGCACGCACCACCGGTTGGGAGCTGCTGGAAGAACGCCTGGCAACCGCGCAACTGGCCCAGGAAGGGCTCGCCGCGCAACTGGACGCCAGTCGCGATGAGATCAGTGACCTCAGCCAGGCCAATGCCGCCAAACAAGCCGACCTGGCGGCGCTGCGCCGTGAAGTCGAGTTGTTGCAGATCGACCGCGATAACGCCCGCGATGCCGCGCACGCCTGGAACCTCGACCGCAGCGCCAAGGAAACCGAACTGCGTCGCCTTGACGCCTTGGCCGCTGCCCTGAGCGCCGAATTGCGCGAGCAGCAAGAGAGTCATCAGCAACGACTCACCGACCTGCAAGGCTCACGAGACGAACTGCGTGCGCAATTTGCCGAGCTGGCCGGCAAGATCTTCGACGAGCGTGAGCAGCGCTTCGCCGAAACCAGTCAGGAGCGCCTGGGCCAACTTCTGGACCCGCTCAAGGAACGTATCCAGTCCTTCGAGAAGCGTGTCGAAGAAAGCTATCAGAACGAAGCCCGTGAGCGCTTTTCCCTCGCCAAAGAGCTTGAGCGCCTGCAGCAATTGAACCTGCGTCTGTCGGACGAAGCCACCAACCTGACTCGCGCCCTCAAGGGCCAGAAAACCCAGGGCAACTGGGGTGAGCTGATTCTTGAACGGGTGCTGGAGCACGCGGGCCTGGAGAAGGGCCGTGAGTACCAGACCCAGGTCAGCCTCAAAGGCCCGGATGGCGAGCGTTTCCAGCCCGACGTGCTGATCATGTTGCCGGGCGACAAGCAGGTGGTGGTCGACTCCAAGGTCAGCTTGACCGCCTATCAACAGTACGTTGCGGCGGATGACGAGGTGATTGGCCAGGCCGCCTTGAAGCAACACGTGCTGTCCCTGCGTAATCATGTCAAAGGCTTGGCCGGCAAGGACTACAAGCGCCTGGAGGGTTTGCACAGCCTGGATTTCGTCCTGCTGTTCGTACCGATCGAGGCTGCCTTTTCTGCGGCATTGCAGGCCGAGCCCAACCTGTTCCAGGAAGCCTTCGACCGCCATATTGTAATCGTCAGCCCCACGACCTTGCTCGCCACCCTGCGCGTGATCGACAGCCTGTGGAAGCAGGAGCGCCAGAGCCAGAACGCACGGGAAATTGCCGAGCGTGCCGGTTGGCTGTATGACAAGTTCGTGCTGTTTATCCAGGACTTGGACGAAGTGGGCAACCGGCTACAACAGCTGGACAAGGCCTACAGCGCGGCGCGCAACAAGCTGACGGATGGGCGTGGGAACCTGGTCAGCCGTACCGAGCAACTCAGGTTGCTCGGTGCCCGCGCCAGCAAGAGCTTGCCGGCGGATCTGCTGGAGCGGGCGATGACCGATTCGGATGGCGTGGCGCATCTCCCGGAATAAATACGGGGCTAAATTGTAGGAACGGGCTTGCTCGCGAAAGCATAGTGTCAGTCAACACATCTAAAACTGACACACCGCTTTCGCGAGCAAGCCCGCTCCCACAAATAGATCGAATACAACCCCGTTACAGGGGCAAATGTCTGCTCAATAGCGCCCGCAACGCCGCCGGCTTCACCGGCTTGGCCAAGTAATCCAACCCCGCCCCATGCACCTCGGCAACCATCTCCGGTCGTCCATCGGCACTGATCACTACGCCGGGAATCGGCTCGGCCAGTTGCGCACGCAGCCAGCCCATCAACTCGGTACCGGTTTCTCCGTGGTCCAGGTGGTAATCCACCAACGCCAGTTGCGGGCGGATACCCTCGGCCAGCAATGCCGCGCATTCGGCCTGGTTAGCGGCCGTCCAGACTTCACAGCCCCAGCGCGTGAGCAGGCTGCGCATGCCGATCAGGATGCTGTCTTCGTTATCCACACACAGCACGCGTGCGCCACTCAAGGGCAGGCCGGTTTCTGCGGGCGCCTTGGGTTGCACGCTGGTCTGGTTACGGGCCAGCGGCACGCACACGCTGAAGACGCTGCCTTTGCCCGGCCAGGAGCGCACGCTCAGGCGATGGCCCAGCACGCGGCACAGGCCGTCGGCAATCGCCAGGCCCAGCCCCAGGCCCTTTTCGGCACGGGTCTGGTGACTGTCCAGGCGCTTGAACTCTTCGAAGATCACCTTTTGTTTATCGGGCGCAATACCAGGCCCGCGATCCCAGACCTCCAGGCAGAGTTCGCCCTTGCGACGACGTACGCCCAGCAGCACCGGGCCGTCGGCATAACGGAAGGCATTGGTCAGAAAATTCTGCAAAATCCGCCGCAGCAGCTTGATGTCGCTGTCCACTCGCAAACGGCTGCCGCGCCAGCGGAAGCGCAAGTGTTGCTCCTGGGCCAGCGCCTTGAATTCTGCTCCCAGGGTGTCGAACAGCTCGTTGAGAACAAAGGGCTGGCGTTGTGGGTTGATCTTGCCGTTTTCCAGGCGCGAAATGTCCAGCAAATCGCTGATCAGGTCTTCGGCCGAGCGCAGTGAGCTATCCAGATGCTGCACCAACTGCCGTGCCTCGCCGGACAGGCCATCGGTCTGGTGCGAGAGGGCGGCGGAAAACAACCGCGCAGCGTTCAGCGGTTGCATCAGGTCATGGCTCACGGCCGCCAGGAACCGCGTCTTCGACTGGCTGGCGGATTCGGCCACGCCCTTGGCGTCGGTGAGGGCCACGTTCAGTTGCGACAGTTCATGGGTGCGCTCGGTCACCCGCTGCTCCAGGCCCTCGTTGGCCTCGGTCAGCGCTTGTTCGGCTTCGCGGAACGCGGTGATGTCGGTGAAGCTCATGACAAACCCGCCGCCGGGCATCGGGTTGCCGATCAACTCGATCACCCGGCCGTTGGGGAACAGGCGCTCGGAGGTGTGCGCACGCCCCTGGCGCATCCAGTGCAGGCGACGCGCCACGTGCACCTGCGCTTCACCAGGGCCACACAGGCCGCGCTCGGCGTTGTATCGAATGATGTCTGCAATCGGCCGGCCGACGCTGATCAAGCCGTCCGGGTAGTTGAACAGTTCCAGGTAGCGCCGGTTCCAGGCCACCAGCTTGAGCGACTGGTCCACCACGCTGATGCCCTGGGTGATGTTCTCAATGGCACCTTGCAACAGAGCGCGGTTGAACTGCAGCACTTCCGAGGCTTCGTCTGCGATACGGACCACGTCCTCCAGCTGCATTTCCCGCCCTTCAATCGCCGCTTTCACCACCGCCCGCGTCGATGAGGCTCCGAGTACGCCGGCCAGCAAGCGTTCGGTGTGGGCGATCCAATCGTTATCAGCATTCTGGTTGGGGTTGAAGCCTTTGCCCTGGCGATAGGCGAAGCGAATAAAACTCTGCTGGGCCCGTTCTTCCCCGACGAAGCGTGCCGCCAGGCTGAGCAGGTCGCTGATCTGCACCGACAGCATGGAGCGCGCACTCGCACGCTGGCTGATTTCCTGGCCGATAAAACGGCCTGCCTGCCAGTGCTCGGAAACCCGTGTGCGCGACAGCATCGACACCCACACGAAGAGGGTGAAGTTACCTGCCAGGGAGAACACGGTGCCCAGGGTCAGCGAGGTGACCGACAGCCCGAACGGGTGGGAGTGCATCCATGTCAGGCCGGGGAAAAGGTTGAGCGACCAGCCCAGACTTTTCGCCGTCACTGGCAAGACCAACGTGTAGAACCACAGGAAAGTACCGGCGGCCAAACCGGCAAACACCCCACGCCGGTTGGCCTGCTTCCAATAGAGGGCGCCGAGCATCGCCGGGGCCAGTTGGGTCACAGCGGCAAAGGCGATCTGGCCGATGGTCGCCAGGCTGGCGGTGGAGCCCAGCAAGCGGTAGCTCACGTACGCCAGCAGCAGGATGATCACAATGCTCACCCGGCGAACCGACAGCATCCAGTGACGGAAGACTTCGAATGGCCGCTCGGCGCTGGATCGGCGCAACAGCCAGGGCAGCAGCATGTCGTTGGAAACCATGGTCGACAAGGCGATGCTCGCTACGATGACCATGCCAGTGGCCGCCGATGCACCGCCAATGAATGCCAGCACGGCGAGGGCAGGATGGGCCTCGGCCATTGGCAGGCTGATCACATAGGAGTCCGGCAGCACCGAGCCGGGCAACAGCATCTTGCCGCCCAGGGCGATGGGCACCACGAACAGTGCCGCGAGGATCAAATAAGCCGGGAACACCCACTTGGCCAGGCGCAAATCCTGGGGGTCGATGTTCTCCACCACCGTCACATGAAATTGTCGCGGCAGGCAGATGATCGCCATCATGGCGACGCCGGTCTGTACCACCATCGAAGGCCAGTTGATGGTCTCTTTCCAGTATTCCTCAAGGCGCGGGGCGAGCATGGCCTGGCTGAACAGATCGCCGAAACCGTCGTACAAGCCGTAGGTGACAAACGCACCGACGGCGAGAAAAGCGAACAGCTTGACCAGCGACTCAAAGGCAATCGCCAGCACCATGCCGCGGTGGTGTTCGGTGGCGTCGAGGTTGCGTGTACCGAACACGATGGTAAACAGCGCCAATACCAGCGACACAATCAAGGCCGTGTCCTGGGCGCGGGTGCCGGTGGTGTCGGGGCCGGCGCCGATCAGCAGGTTCACGCCCAGCACGATGCCTTTGAGCTGCAGCGCGATATAGGGCAGCACGCCGACCAGGCAGATCAACGCCACCACCACCGCCAGGGACTGGGATTTGCCGTAGCGGGCGGCGATAAAGTCGGCGATTGAGGTGATGTTTTCCTGCTTGCTGATCAGGATCATCTTTTGCAGCACCCAGGGTGCCAGCACCAGCAACAGCACAGGTCCCAGGTAGATCGGCAAGAATGCCCACAGTTGTTCCGCCGCTTGGCCTACGGCGCCGAAGAAGGTCCAACTGGTGCAGTACACCGCCAGCGACAGGCTATACACCCAGGCACGCACACGCGGCGGCAGCGGCGCATGGCGGCGGTCACCGTAAAAGGCGATGGCAAACATAGTGGCCATATAGGCCAGGGCAACGGCGGCGATCAGCCCGCTGGACAGCGTCATGGTAACTCCGAGCATAAGAACACCCGGGCATTCCAGGCCCGGTTGGACAGTCTCGCATGATGCCTGGTGTTAGTCAGTGTCGACCAAGGTCGTGTGGGATCGAATGTCGCAGGCGGCGCTCAGCGTGGCGGCAGGGTTTTCTGGCGCAGGATGTAGATCGTCACCAGCACCGCACTGGTCAGCATAAAGCCCCGTGCCCATGGCAGTGGTACCAGGTAGCAGGAAATCGAGATGCTCAGCCACATCAAGCCGATGGCGTAGACCTTGCCTTTGAGCGGGATGCCATTGCCGTCGAGGTAATCGCGCACCCAGGGCCCCAGGCGCGGGTGTTCCACCAGCCAGTGGTAGAAGCGCGGGGAGCTGCGAGCGAAGCAGGCGGCGGCGAGTAGCAGGAAGGGTGTGGTCGGCAGTACCGGCAGGAAAATACCGATGACTCCCAGCGCTACGCTTAGCCAGCCGATGGCCAGCAGCGCATAGCGCAGGAGCAGTGGACGGTTGCCCATGGGTTCCACGGGCAAGCGACTCAGTGGTGACGTGGCTTGAGGATCGCCGGTTTTTCGTCAGGCGCGTTGCACAGCAGGTACAGCGCGGTCAGGGCTTCCGGGATCTGCACGATCATGTCGTCCATCAGGTTGGCGTCGGCGGCGATGTCGGAGAACTCTGCTTCCTCTTCGAACAGGCCCGAACCGACCATGATCGGCAGCAGCATTTCGCTGACTTCTTCTTCGGCGGTTTCGAACCAGGCGGCTTCGCGCAGGAATACGCCTTCCATGAAACCGATGCACCAGCCGCGCAGGTCGGAGTCATCCGGATCGTCGCCCAGATCCAGCTCGCACGGCAGCTCGAACTCTTCGTCGGAGGCCAGTTGGCGCGCGATGTGGGCCTTGAGGGCGATCAGGGTGGATTCGATTTCTTCGCGATGGGCGGCGTCGCTGTAATGAGGCTCTTCAGCGAACAGCGCGTCGATCCATTCACGGTCCGGGACGGGGTCGGAGCAGATCGACAGGGCGGTCAGGTAGCCGTGGGCGGCCACGTAGTCCAGCGCCTCGTCATGCAGCTCATCGGCGTCGAGGAAGGCTTGCAGGCGGGTTAGTTGCTCAGCGAAGGACATTGAAGGGCTACCTTGGGAATAAACGATGCTGAATTCTAGGCTTTCTTGAGCGCCCAGGCCAGCCGCACGGCATATTTGCCCGGTTTTAGCCTGGTGCGTCTATTCGTCAGTCGCGCCCTTTGGTGGATAACGCTCGGGTATACTGCCGCGTTTTGTGATGCCCCTGCAGGCCCAGCGCCAATCCGGGAAAACTTCGCTTACGGATTATTTTTCGTGAGTGCGGATATTTTCGGCCAGCCTGTATTGAGGGATTTCGGCACCATTTTGGAGTTTTACATGCTCGAGCAGGCTCAACGCGTCCTCAAGGACATCTTCGGCTACGACAGTTTTCGTGGCCGCCAGGGTGCGATCATTGAGCGCGTGGCCAGTGGCGGCGATGCCCTGGTGCTGATGCCTACCGGTGGCGGCAAGTCGCTGTGCTTCCAGGTGCCGGCGCTGTTGCGCAATGGCCTGGCCGTGGTGGTGTCGCCGCTGATTGCGTTGATGGACGACCAGGTCGCCACCCTTGAAGAACTCGGTGTCGCCGCCGCGTCGTTGAACTCCACCCTCAGCGCCGAGCAGCAGCGCGACCTTGCTGCACGCATCAAACGTGGCGAGGTGAAAATGCTTTACCTTGCGCCGGAGCGCCTGGTGCAGCCACGCATGCTGGCTTTTTTGCAGAGCCTTGAGATCGCTCTGTTCGCCATCGACGAAGCCCACTGTGTGTCGCAATGGGGCCACGATTTCCGCCGCGAATACCTGCAGCTTGGCCAATTGGCAGAACTGTTTCCCGATGTGCCGCGTATCGCCCTGACCGCCACCGCCGACAAGCGCACCCGCGAAGAGATCGTCGAGCGCCTGCATTTGCAGAACGCCGAGCGCTTCCTGTCGAGTTTTGACCGGCCCAATATTTTCTACCGCATCGTGCCCAAGGAGCAGCCGCGCAAGCAGTTGCTGGCGTTCCTGTCCGAGCGGCGTAGTGACGCGGGCATTGTGTATTGCCTGTCGCGCAAGAAAGTCGACGAGGTCGCGGCGTTCCTCTGTGAACAAGGCTACCCGGCGCTGCCTTACCATGCCGGGCTGCCCAATGAAACGCGATCAGCGCACCAGAAACGCTTCCTGAACGAGGAAGGCCTGATCATGGTGGCGACCATTGCCTTTGGCATGGGCATCGACAAATCCAATGTGCGTTTCGTGGCGCACATGGATCTGCCCAAGTCCCTTGAGGCTTATTACCAGGAAACCGGGCGTGCCGGCCGCGATGGCCTGCCGGCGGATGCCTGGATGGTCTACGGCCTGCAAGACGTGGTGATGCTCAAGCAGATGCTGCAGAACTCCGAGGGCGACGAGCGCCACAAGCGCCTGGAGCAGCACAAGCTCGATGCCATGCTTTCGTTGTGCGAAGAGACCCGCTGCCGCCGCCAGACCCTGCTGGCGTATTTTGACGAAGACATGCCTGAGCCCTGCGGCCACTGCGATAACTGCATCGACGGCGTGCAAACCTGGGACGCCACCGAACCGGCGCGCCAGGCGTTGTCGACGATCTATCGCACCGGCCAGCGTTATGGCGTGGGCCATCTGGTGGATGTGCTGCTGGGCAAGGACAACGAAAAAATCCGCAGCTTCGGCCACGAGAAACTTTCGGTGTACGGTGTCGGTAAAGCTCGCGCCGAAGGTGAGTGGCGTTCGCTGTTTCGCCAGATGGTTGCCCGTGGGCTGGTCGACATCGATATCGAAGGCTACGGCGGGCTGCGCCTGAATGACAGTTGCCGGCCGTTGCTCAAGGGCGAAGTGAGCCTGGAACTGCGCCGTGACCTCAAGCCGCAGACCACCGCCAAAAGCAGCAGTACTAGCCAGGCCAGCCAACTGGTGCGGGGTGAAGAACGCGAACAGTGGGAAGCCTTGCGCACCCTGCGGCGCAAACTGGCGCAGGAGCACAGCGTGCCACCCTACGTTATCTTCCCCGACTCCACCTTGCTGGAGATGCTTCGTGAGCAGCCCACCACCATGGCCGAGATGGCCCGGGTCAGCGGTGTGGGCGCGCGTAAACTGGAACGCTACGGCCAGGCCTTCCTGGAAGTGCTCGGCGGCCAGGCCGAAGCGCCGAAGGAAATCGCCGATATTCGCCACGAACTGATCAGCTTGGCCCGTGCCGGCATGACCCCGATCCAGATCGCAGGCCAACTGCAATGCTCGGAAAAAAACGTGTACACCTTGCTCGCCGAAGCCATCGGCAAGCAGCAATTGTCCCTGGAGCAGGCCCTTGATTTACCTGAGGATTTGCTCGGTGAAATCCAGGACGCGTTTCTCGATGGAGAAGGCGAATTGCCAGCTGTCACCGAAATTGCGCCGTTGTTTACCGGGCGTGTTCCGGAAGGCGTTTTGTACTGCGTGCGTGCTGCTTTGCAGTCGGAATTCGAAATTTAGTGTGCCAATTACGACAATGTAACGAATCAGTACATAGCGGGCCTTGCCTACTGACAGGGCTCATGCTTAGCTGACTAATAATTAGCCATACTTTATTTTCAGTCTTAAACATGAGTTTTTTATGCCGTTAACCGATCAACACCGTTTTGGCATGCAGTTGGCGCAAATGTCCCGAGGTTGGCGCGCCGAACTGGATCGCCGGCTGGCGGGGCTGGGCTTGTCCCAGGCGCGCTGGTTGGTGCTGCTGCACCTGGCCCGTTTTGTCGAAGCACCCACCCAGCGTGAATTGGCCCAAAGTGTCGGCGTGGAAGGGCCCACCCTGGCTCGTCTGCTCGACAGCCTCGAGGGCCAGGGCCTGGTGCAACGCCAGGCCGTAGTAGAAGACCGTCGTGCCAAACGTATCCTGCTGTGCGACACCGCCCAACCGTTGATCGACCAGATCGAAACCATTGCCACGGCGTTGCGCCATGAATTGTTCGTGGGCGTGAATGAAGAAGACCTGCGGGTGTGCATGCGGGTGCATGAGCACATCCTGGCGAACCTGGAAAAGTCCTGATCTGCAAAATGTAGGAGCGAGCTTGCTCGCGAAAAACGCCAACGATAACGCGGGCTTCCTGAATAAACGCGGCGTCTGTGGGTTTTTCGCGAGCAAGCTCGCTCCTACAAAAGTCCTTGGCAATCCTTTCCTAGAACGTCTGGCCCAGGTTCAAGTACACCGCCTTCTGATTATCATCATTGAACCCATAGCTGAAATTCAGCGGCCCCAGTGGTGTATCAAACCCCAGGAAAATACTCGCGGCGTTGATATAGCCGCTGTCGAACTCGTTATCGTTGTTCCACGCCCGGCCCCGTTCCAGGGATGCACCCAGGTACAACGGGAAGTCCAGCGGCAGGTAAGAGCGTGGGGTGAGCCTGCGGAAGTACACCGCGCGCATGAGGCTGATGTTCTGCCCCGAAATCGCATCCTGGCGGAAGCCCGACAATTGCCGTGCGCCCCCCAGCAGGAAGCTGGAAATCACCACATCCGAATTATCCAGTGTGCGACCGTAACGACCGCCCAGTATCAAGGTGTCCGGCCCGTGGCTCATGGCCTTGTCCAGCTTGAATTCCCACTGGCGATAGCGCTGGTCGGAGCCCAAACCGGGTTCGAACTCGCGAAAGGCCAGGCCGATGTCTTCGCCGCTGTGGGGGAAGTACACGTTGTCCAGGGAGTCGAAGGAATATTTGAGTTCATAGAAGCCTTCGCTGAAGCTCACGCTCGGCAGGTCGCGGTCGCCAATGCGCACGTCCGCCTTGCCCCAGGCTTCGCCCACGCCAAAGCGGATCTCGCCGCTGTTGCCGATCTGCCGGCCCACATTCAAACCAAAGCCATAGCGTTCCAGGCGGTATTCGGAGATGGGGTCGTTGTCCAGGATCAGCTCGACATTCTGTGCCTCGGCCCTGATATAGGGGGCCACAAAGTAGCGTGAGCCGGTGTCCATGGGCTGGTAGAACTCGCTGTAGAGCTCCTGCCGATCACCAATCTGCACCCGTGTGAGCCATTCCGCGCCGAGGCGGTTGATGCCGTTCACACGGTAACTGGCGCCGAGGTTGAAGGCGCTATCACCGCGCATGTCATCCGAGAGGTTCAAGCCCAGTCGCAGGTAGTCGGTGCCGCTGCGCTTGCCGCGTGCGCTGATCACCAGGGTGTTGTCCTGGCCCTTTTTCACTACGCGGTATTGCACCTGCTCGAAGTAATCCAGGCCGTACAGGGTGCCCATGTCCGATTGCAGGCGGCCCAGATTCAAAGGTTCTCCCAGGCCCTGGCGAATGTAGTAGCGGATGACGTCATCGCTGACCTTGGAGTCGTTCTCCACCTGGATCGCGGTGATCACCGGGGTGCGTTCGCCCGGCGTGCGCGCGGCTACCAGGTCGGCGTCGATGGGTTCGGCAGGGCGCAGGTGTGCCAGGCGTACGTCGAGGGCACGGGTGGCGCGGTAGCCAGCGTCGATCATGTCCTTGGCGCGGCCAAAGTCGGTGACGCCATAAGCGGCCAGCGGTGGTTGGATCAACACATCCTTGGGGTTCAGGGCCTTGAGCTGCTCTTCGGAGTTGCGCCGGGTCATCAGGGTGATGGACTGGTTGAGCACATCCACCACGGTTGCCAATTGCTTGCGCGAGCGTAGCGGGGTGCCGATGTCGACCACGATGGCGATATCGACGCCCATCTCCCGCGCCACGTCCAGCGGGATATTGTCGGTCATGCCGCCATCTACCAGCAGGCGGCCATCCAGCTCCACCGGGGCGAACACCGCGGGGATCGACATGCTGGCGCGTATCACCTGGGGCAGGTGGCCTTTGCTGAACACCACTTTTTCGCCGGTGGTGATGTCGGTGGCCACGGCGCGGAATGGGATCGGCAGCTTGTCGAAATTACGTGTGTTGCTGCTGTGGGCGAACATGCTTTCCAACAGCAGTGCCAGGTTCTGGCCCTGGATCACGCCCAGCGGCAGGCCGAGGCTGCCATCGTCGCGGAAACTGAGTTTTTGTTTGACCAGGAAATCCCGGTCATCCTGTTTGCGCCGAAACGGAACGTCTTCACGTGGTGGCGCGTCGGACAGGGCCTGCTGCCAGTCGATACCCAGCGCCAACTTCTCCAGCTCGTCGATCTTGTAGCCTGACGCGTACAACCCGCCAATCACCGCGCCCATGCTGGTGCCGGCAATCGCATCGATATGAATACCTTGCTCTTCAAGCGCCTTGAGCACACCGATATGCGCCAGGCCACGGGCAGCCCCGCCGGACAGCACCAGGCCGATTTTCGGGCGGGGCGTTTCTACCGCGTCGGCAAGTAGGGGGACAAGGCACAGGAACAGGCAAGACAGCAGGCGGCGCATCATCAATCTCGTGGCTGGGCGACAAAGGCCGCTATTATAGCCACCCGATTCGCTGAGCCTGTTACGCCAGGAGCCGCTTAATGATGTCTGCATGCAAACCCGAGATCGTTATCACCTATTGCACCCAGTGCCAGTGGTTGCTGCGCGCCGCGTGGCTGGCCCAGGAGCTACTCAGCACCTTTGCCGATGACTTGGGGCGCGTGGCACTGGAACCGGCCACCGGCGGGGCCTTTCGCATTACCTGCGATGGCGTGCAGATTTGGGAGCGCAAGGCCGATGGCGGTTTTCCCGAGGCCAAGGTGCTCAAGCAGCGAGTGCGCGACCAGATCGACCCGCAGCGCGACCTCGGGCATAACGACCGTACCGTCTGAAGTCAGGCCGGCGCCGGTTGCTTGGCCTGGCTGGCGCTGCCCATCAGGCCGGAGAGCACGATGGCGACGATGATCAAGGCGCCGCCCAGCAGCATGCGCAGGGTCGGGGTTTCGGCAAACAGCAGCCAGGCCACGGTGATGCCGTAGACCGGTTCCATCGCAAACACCACCGAAGCGGTGCGCGCCTTGATTACGGCAAGGCTGGCGACAAACAGGCTGTGGGCGAGGCCGGTACAAAACACCCCCAGCAGCCCGATCCACAGCCAATCTATCCCTCGCACATCCGCCAACCCCGGCGCGGCCACGGGCAGCAGGCACGCGGCGACCACGACGTTCTGGCACAGCGCGGCCTGTACCGCTGGAATGCGCCCGGAACTGGCGCGATTGTTCAGCGACAACAACGAGAACAACAGGCCCGAGGCGATGCCCCACAGCAGGCCGCCCGTGGCTTCGCTGGCGAGATTGAAATCCGGGGTCACAAGCACCAGGCCAACGGTGACCAGCACCACCAGCAGCACTTCATTGGCCCGAATACGCTCGCGGAAAATCAGCCCCTCAAGGATCACCGTAAAGGCCGGAAAGGCGGTGAACCCCAAGGTCGCCACGGCCACGCCGGCGACTTTGACGGCGATAAAGAACGTCACCCAATGGGCAGCCAACAACACGCCGCTGACCAGCAGCCGGCGCCAGTCACGCATCTCCAGCTTTTTCAAGGGAGCGTTGCTGGCAAAGCGCGCAAATACCGCCAGCGCCAGCACGGCAAACGCCGCCCGGCCAAATACGATGATGGCGGGGGAGGCCGCCGCCAGCTTGCCGAACACGCCGGTGAGGCCAAACATCAATGCGCCGATATGCAGGGCGCCGAGGGCTGAGCGGGGAGTCATTGCGATCCTTGATCCAACAGGGGGTGACAGCCTCGCAGTCTAGAGGGTTGGCGGGTGGGCGTCTGTCGCGGGTGGGGTGATTTTTAGCGCAAGACTCTTGCTAGCCCGCTCGACGCAATGCACCGGGCGAGGCGCCAAACGCCCGAAGCATGGCCGCGCAAAATGCACTTTGCGAGGCGTAGCCGACGCGCTCGGCAATCTCGCCGATGGGTAGGGAGGTTTCGCGTAAAAGCCTGAGCGCCAAGTGCAAGCGGCGACTGCGTAGATAGTCCATCGGCGTTTGCCCGCACTCCGCCATGAACCGCGCATGCAGGCGCGGCACGGACAAATCGGCAATCCGCGCCAGGTCGGCCACCTGGAGCGGACGCGCCGCATGGCGCTCGATATGGCTATTGAACGCGGCATAAGGCAGACGCCGGCCAGGCAGCGGTTGAGCTTGAGGGTGGTTGAGGCTGGCCAGTAACAACACAGCGCCTTGCTGGACGATCAGTGGGTCGTGCACCGGGCTCTGTGCCAGCCACTGCACCAACTGGTGTTGCCGGGCATCCAACACGAGGCGTGCGGGTTGGTCGAGCAAGCGGCGGCTGGCATCGGCATGTTCGCCCAAGGATTGCACCACCCAGTGCTCGGTCGGCACATCCAGCACCAGGCAGCGGCTGCCATCGCGGCTGATGCAGGCGTGGTGGGCGGAGAAGGGCAGCACCATCACGCTGCTTTCGCGTACCTGGCTGCCACGGCCATCGACCTCCAGGTCCAGGTGCCCGGAAAGGCCGAACACCAACTGCGCATGGTCATGGCTGTGGGCAATGGGCGCTTCGAGGTAGTGGCGTAGCGTGAGGGTCGGGCTCATCGCGGTCTCCAGGGCGGCAAGCCGTCAGTCTACAACGCTTGGCGGGCCGCAGGCGCTGTCATCAGACTGACGCACGCTTGTCATGGGCTATTAATCGCCAAGGCGCAAGCTCGCCAAAACAGCGTCGAGGGATGCCCATGACCCGTGCCGAGTTCACCAAGCCCAGCCGCAAGCAACGGGTGCGAACCCTGTGGATTTCCGACGTGCACCTGGGCACTCGGGATTGCCAGGCCGAGCATCTGTCGCACTTTCTCAAGGGCTACCACGCCGACAAGGTCTACCTGGTCGGTGACATCATCGACGGTTGGAAACTGCGCGGCGGCATGTATTGGCCTCAAGCCCACACCAACGTGATCCGCCGCTTGCTGACCATGGCCAAGCGTGGCACCGAGGTGATCTATGTCACCGGCAACCATGACGAG
Source organism: Pseudomonas sp. GW823-FHT02F05 (assembly GCF_058797315.1). Classification (NCBI taxonomy): domain Bacteria; kingdom Pseudomonadati; phylum Pseudomonadota; class Gammaproteobacteria; order Pseudomonadales; family Pseudomonadaceae; genus Pseudomonas; species Pseudomonas sp. GW823-FHT02F05. The sequence goes on along the minus strand of NZ_JBXAJM010000022.1, from coordinate 72,079 downwards.
TTCCTGCGTCGCTATTCCAAGCTGATCCTGGGCAATATCCAATTGGTCGATGAGGCTGTGCACGTCACCGCCGATGGCCGCCATTTGCTGGTGATTCATGGCGACCAGTTTGATGTGATCACGCGCTATCACCGCTGGCTCGCTTTCCTCGGCGACTCGGCCTACGAGTTCACCCTGACGCTGAACCGCTGGCTGAACCACTGGCGTGCGCGGTATGGCTACGGTTATTGGTCGCTGTCGGCGTACCTGAAACACAAGGTCAAGACGGCAGTGAGTTTTATCAGCGATTTCGAAGAGGCGATTGCCCACGAGGTGACCAAGCGGGAATTGCACGGGGTGGTGTGCGGGCATATTCACCATGCCGAGATTCGCAAGGTGGGCGAGGTGGATTACCTCAACTGCGGGGACTGGGTGGAGTCGTGCACGGCCTTGATCGAGCACTGGGATGGGCATATCGAGTTGTATCGGTTGGCGGATGCGCAGGCTAAAGAGGCACTGCTAAAGGCCGAAATGGTCGCTGGCTGAACCTGTGGCGAGGGAGCTTGCTCCCGTGACGGCCTGACAGCCGACGCTGATCTACCTGACACCCCACGATTCAAATGTGGGAGCGGGCTTGCCCGCGATGGCGGCGGGTCAGGCAATTAATCTGCAACTGAACCACCGCCATCGCAGGCAAGCCAGCTCCCACAGTTAATCCTGTTGCTTCAGTTGGAGACGTCAGCAATGGCTTGAGCCAGCAACGTCAAGCGCGTCGCATCAACCCCAGCCACGTTAGCCCGCCCCGAACTGACCATATACACACTGTGCTTCTCGCGTAGTTGCTTGACCTGCTTGGCACTCAAGCCGGTATAGGAAAACATCCCACGCTGCGCGCCGATATGTGCGAATTTCTCGGCCAGACCATGGGGCACAAGCGCTTCCACCAACCCGGAACGCAAATGGGCGATCCGCGAACGCATGGCCTCGACTTCCTCGCTCCACTGCTTTTTCAGCTGTGCATCACCGAGGATGGTCGCCACCACGGCGGCACCGTGATCCGGCGGTGTCGACCACAGGTTGCGAGCGATATTCGCCAGTTGGCTGCGTACATCGGTGAGCTTTTCGGCATCCGCCGCACAGACGATCAATGCACCCACGCGGTCGCGATACAGGCCGAAGTTCTTCGAGCAGGAGCTGGTGATCAGCACTTCCGGCAGCTCGGTGGCAAACAGGCGTACCGCCCAGGCGTCCTGCTCCAGGCCATCGCCAAAGCCCTGGTAGGCAAAGTCGATCAGTGGCAGCAACTGGCGTTCCCGCACGATCTGCAACACCTGGCGCCAGTCATCCTGGGACAGGTCAAAGCCGGTCGGGTTATGGCAGCACGCGTGCAGCAATACCACGTCGCCCTTGGGCACGCTGGACAGGGTTGCCAGCATCGCCGTCACATCCAGGCGGTTGTCGCTGCCCACGTAAGGGTAATGGCTGACCTTGAGCCCGGCCTTGGCAAAAATGGTTTCGTGGATCGGCCAGGTCGGGTTGCTCAGCCACACGCCACGGCCCGGCAGGCTGTGGGCGATAAAGTCGGCACTCAAGCGCAGGGCGCCGGTGCCGCCTGGGGTTTGCGTGGCGCCAGCGCGGCGGTCACGCAGCAAGGCCGAGTCGGCGCCGAGCACCAGTTGGCTGATCAGGGTGCCGAAGGCTGCATCGCCATGGCCACCGATATAGGTCTTGGTCACTTGCGTGTCGACCAGGCGCTGTTCCGCCAGCTTCACCGAGTGAGGAATCGGCGTGAGGCCTTGGTCGTCCTTGTAGACACCTACGCCCAGGTCGAACTTGTTCGGGTTGGCGTCCTGGGTATACAGGTCCATCAGCCCGAGGATCGGGTCGCCGGGCACGCGGTCGATGGCATCGAAATGCATTACTTGCGGCCCTCGGCGGTCTTGGCCACTTCGTCGGTGCGCGCGGCCATGATGAAGTCGTTGCGGTGCAGGCCCTTGATGGAGTGGCTCCACCAGGTCACGGTGACTTTGCCCCACTCGGTGAGCAGGCCTGGGTGATGGCCTTCGGCTTCGGAGATTTCACCCATGGCGTTGGTGAAGGCCAGGGCGAATTTGAAGTTCTTGAACAGGAAAACCTTTTCCAGCTGCATCACGCCGTCGCGCACTTCGATGTTCCAGTCAGGGATCTGCTTGATCAGCACCGGCAGTTCTTCATCGCTGACTTGCGGGGCATCGGCGCGGCAGGCTTCGCAGTGGGCTTGGTTCAAGGTGGTCATGGAAGGTGTCCTGAATTCGAATGATTGAAGGTCAGTGGCGTTACCCTAAAGCAACGCGGGGCCAGGGAACAGACTCACCTGGCCTTAAAACGCAAGGTTCACGCGGCTTTGGGCTTGGGTGGGAATTTCGGTGCGTGCAGACCCAACTGCATACCGCGCTCCACCATACCCATGATGTCCTCCTGCGCCACGTCGAACAGGCGCTTGAGCTCGGGCAATACGAAGTACAAAGGTTGCAGGATGTCGATGCGATAGGGGGTGCGCATCGCTTCCAGCGGATCAAAGGCCTGGTGCTCGGGCTCGTCCGACAGGCAATACACACTTTCTTTAGGCGACGACAGAATGCCGCCACCGTAGATACGCCGGCCCTGGGGCGTGTCCACCAGGCCGAACTCGATAGTCATCCAGTACAGGCGCGCCAGGTACACCCGTTGCTCCTTGGTGGCCGCCAGGCCGAGCTTGCCGTAGGTGTGGGTGAATTCAGCGAACCAGGGGTTGGTCAGCAGCGGGCAGTGGCCAAAGATCTCGTGAAAAATATCCGGCTCTTGCAGGTAGTCCAATTCTTCACGGGTGCGAATAAAAGTCGCCACCGGAAACTGCTTGCTGGCCAGTAATTCAAAAAAGGTCTGGAAGGGGATCAGCGCCGGCACGCGGGCGACTTGCCAGCCGGTGGTGTCGGCCAGCACCTTGTTGATTTCGCCCAACTGGGGAATGCGGTCCAGAGGCAGGCCGAGCTTGTCGATACCGTCCAGGTATTCCTGGCAGGCGCGGCCCTCGATCACTTTCAATTGGCGAGTGATCAGGGTGTTCCACACCGCATGTTCTTCTGGCGGGTAGTGGATAAAACCTTGCGCATCGGGCTCGCGGGCCACGTAGTGCGTCTGCTTCATACGGCTCTCCTGCTAGGCATTCGTTCTTGTTATGTCCTGGGATGCTCCTATTGATAACCGGATAGGCGCCGGATTCCATCAGCCTTAACGGACTGGTGTAGGAAAAATTACCGATTATCGTAAAGTATTCGTTACGACAGGCCCGCTCGTCGCAGCTATGGGCTGGGAAAAGCCACCGCGCTGTCACATAATCTTGACGACTATCTGCGCCCAGCGACAAAAAGCCGCGGCGTCTACTCCCTTTTCGAGTCTTTCCATGCGTATCAAAGTGCACTGCCAAAACCGCATCGGCATCCTGCGGGACATCCTCAACCTGCTGGTGGAGTACGGCGTCAACGTCGCCAAGGGCGAAGTCGGCGGCGAGCACGGCAATGCCATCTACCTGTTCTGCCCCAACCTGGTGAACATGCAGTTCCAGGCGTTGCGCCCGCAGTTCGAGGCGATTGCCGGAGTGTTCGGGGTCAAGCGGGTAGGGCTGATGCCCAGCGAGCGGCGGCATATGGAACTCAACGCATTGCTCGGCGCCCTGGAATTCCCGGTGCTGTCCATTGATATGGGCGGCTCCATCGTGGCCGCCAACCGTGCGGCGGCGCAGTTGCTTGGCGTACGGGTAGATGAAGTGCCGGGGATTCCCCTGTCGCGTTACGCCGAGGATTTCGACCTTCCGGAACTGGTGCGCGCCAGCAAATCGCGAATCAATGGCCTGCGGGTCAAGGTCAAGGGTGACGTATTTCTGGCGGACATCGCGCCCCTGCAATCCTCCGAGCACGATGACAGTGAAGCCATGGCCGGCGCCGTGCTCACCCTGCACCGTGCCGACCGGGTCGGTGAGCGTATCTATAACGTGCGCAAGCAAGAGCTGCGCGGTTTCGACAGCATCTTCCAGAGCTCCAAGGTCATGGCCGCAGTGGTGCGTGAAGCGCGGCGCATGGCGCCGCTGGATGCGCCACTATTAATAGAAGGCGAAACCGGCACCGGCAAGGAGCTGTTGGCCCGGGCCTGCCACTTGGCCAGCCCGCGGGGGCAGTCGCCGTTGATGGCGCTCAACTGCGCGGGGTTGCCCGAGTCGATGGCCGAGACCGAACTGTTTGGTTATGGCCCCGGCGCATTTGAAGGGGCGCGGGCGGAAGGTAAGTTGGGCCTGCTTGAGCTGACGGCGGGCGGTACCTTGTTTCTGGATGGCGTGGGAGAAATGAGCGCGCGCTTGCAGGTCAAGCTGCTGCGCTTTCTGCAGGACGGTTGTTTTCGCCGGGTGGGCAGTGATGAAGAGGTGTACCTGGACGTGCGGGTGATCTGCGCGACCCAGGTAGATTTGTCGGAACTCTGCGCCCGGGGTGAGTTTCGTCAGGACCTTTATCATCGGCTGAATGTGCTGTCGTTGCATATCCCGCCGTTGCGCGAATGCCTGGATGGCCTTGCGCCGTTGGTCGAGCACTTTCTCGACCAGGCCAGCCGGCAGATCGGTTGCCCACTGCCCAAGCTGGCACCTGCGGCCATGGACAAGCTCAGCCACTACCATTGGCCGGGCAATGTGCGGCAGCTGGAAAACGTGCTGTTCCAGGCGGTGTCGTTGTGTGAGGGCGGTACGGTCAAGGTTGAGCATATTCGGTTGCCGGATTATGGCGTGCGTCAGCCGCTGGGCGATTTTTCCCTGGAGGGTAGCCTGGAGGATATCGTCGGGCGCTTTGAGAAGGCGGTGTTGGAAAGCCTGTACGCCGAACACCCGAGCAGTCGCCAGTTGGGCAAGCGCCTGGGGGTGTCGCACACCACCATTGCCAACAAACTGCGTGATTACGAAGTGCTCAAGGCCGATAAATAGTTCGCTGATTCAACGCTCCCACATTTGATCTTTGTCGTTTTCCAGGCCGGTGTTTGCCGCAGGCGGCAGTAGTCCGCCGTTTTTTCGACTGTTTCTCCCTTCACTTCTTTCAGCTACTCCACGAAACCCCTGCCCCGCCTGGACTTTAGCCTCTTTTAAAAAGTTGGTTCGCAAATTGCTTAAGCCTCCTCAGTACAGCGGTGGGCGGCAAGCGTCCGTCAGAAAGAGGATAGAGCGTGGACAAGTACCTTTATGTGGCAATGACCGGCGCCAGCCAGAATGCACTGGCGCAGAAGGCCCATGCCAACAATCTGGCGAACATTTCCACCAACGGCTTCCAGCGCGACCTGGAACAGGCGCGTTCGATGCCGGTGTTCGGTGACAGCTTTCCGGCGCGGGCGTTTGCCATGACCGAACGTCCGGCTACCGACTTTTCACCGGGCGCGATGATCGAAACCGGCCGCGACTTGGACGTAGCCGTCAGCGGCGACGGCTGGATGGCGGTGCAGACCCCCGATGGCGGCGAAGCCTACGTGCGCAGCGCCAGCATGAACGTGGATGCCCTGGGCGTGCTGCGGGCCGGCAACGGTATGCCGATCATGGGCAACGGTGGCCCGATCGCCGTGCCGCCCCAGCAGAAAATCGAAGTGGGTTCGGACGGCACCATCAGTATCCGCGCCATGGGCGAAGGCCCGCGGGTGATGGCGGAAGTGGACCGTATCAAGATGGTCCAGCCTGACCTCAAGAACATGACCAAGGGCCTGGACGGCACCATCCACACCAAGGATGGCCAACCGGCCCAGGCTGACGCGAACGTGCGGCTGACCTCGGGTTTCCTGCAGGCGAGCAACGTCAATGCCGTGGAAGAAATGACCGCAGTGCTGGCGCTGGCCAAGCAGTTCGAGCTGCATATCAAGATGATGAACAGCGCTAAAGAAGACGACCAGGCCATGACGCGCGTCATGCAGATGAGCTGATTCAAGCCCATTAACTAATTTGCAACGCAGCGCCAACCATCCGGCGCACGAAGGAGAACAGCATGCTTCCGGCTCTATGGGTTGCCAAGACAGGCCTGTCCGCCCAGGACACCAACCTGACGACCATTTCCAACAACCTGGCAAACGTGTCGACCACGGGCTTCAAACGTGACCGCGCCGAGTTCCAGGACTTGCTCTATCAGATCAAGAAGCAACCGGGCGCCCAATCGACCCAGGACAGCGAGCTGCCGTCGGGCCTGCAACTGGGTACCGGTGTGCAGATCGTCGGCACCCAGAAAAACTTCAGCGCCGGCAACCTGCAGCAAACCGGCCAGCCCCTGGACATGGCGATCAACGGCCGGGGCTTTTTTCAAGTGCTGCAACCGGATGGCACCACTTCTTACACCCGTGACGGCACCTTCCACCTGGACTCCAACGGCCAGATCGTGACCGCCAACGGTTTCGCCCTGGAGCCTGCTGTCGTGGTGCCGCCCGACGCCAAGACCTTCACCGTCGGCAACGACGGCACCGTGTCCATCACTGTCGCTGGCAACCCGGCATCCCAGGTGATCGGCAACCTGCAAACCGCCGACTTCATCAACCCGGCCGGCCTGCAGGCCATGGGCAACAACCTGTTCCTGGAAACCGCCTCCAGTGGCGCGCCGCAAATCGGCACCCCTGGCTTGAACGGCTTCGGCACCACGCTGCAAAGCACCCTGGAAACCTCCAACGTCAGCACCGTTGAGGAGATGGTCAACATGATCACCACCCAGCGCGCCTACGAGATGAACTCCAAGGTGATTTCCACCGCCGACCAGATGCTTTCGTTCGTTACGCAGAATCTGTAATCAAGTCTATGGGGCGCCCTTGAGGGTGCCTGCAACACCGTGAGGTTAGGGTCATGAATCGCTATGTTTGTGTGTTGGCATTGAGTGGGATCGCCGTGCTTGCGGGCTGTGTCGCCCCCACGCCAAAGCCCAATGACCCGTACTACGCGCCGGTGTTGCCACGCACACCGCTGCCTGCGGCGGCCAACAATGGCTCGATCTACCAGGCCGGTTTCGAGCAGAACCTGTACAGCGACCGCAAGGCGTTCCGGGTCGGTGACATCATCACCATCACCCTGAACGAGAAGACCCAGGCCAGCAAGAACGCCAACTCGCAGATCGGCAAGAACAGCAAGACCAGCATCGGCCTGACCTCGCTGTTCGGCGGCGGCCTGAACACCAATAACCCGCTGGGCGGTGGTGACCTGAGCCTGGACGCCGGCTACAGCGGCGACCGCGCCACCAACGGCAAGAGCGCGGCCGGGCAGGGCAACAGCCTGACCGGTTCGATCACCGTGACCGTCGCCGATGTATTGCCCAACGGCATCATTGCCGTGCGCGGTGAAAAGTGGATGACCCTCAACACCGGCGACGAGCTGGTGCGCATCGCCGGCATGGTCCGCGCCGATGACATCTCCACCGACAACACCGTGCCGTCGACGCGCATTGCCGATGCACGCATTACCTACTCGGGCACCGGCTCGTTTGCCGATGCGAGCCAGCCGGGCTGGTTCGACCGCTTCTTCCTCAGCCCGCTGTTCCCTTTCTAGGTGGCCATTTTGAAGTTCAAACAGCTGATGGCGATGGCGCTTTTGCTGGCCTTGAGTGCTGTGGCCCAGGCCGAGCGCCTGAAGGACATCGCCAGTATTTCCGGCGTGCGCTCCAACCAGTTGATCGGCTATGGCCTGGTCGTGGGGCTCAACGGCACGGGTGACCAGACCACCCAGACGCCGTTCACCCTGCAAACCTTCAATAACATGCTCTCCCAGTTCGGCATCAAGGTACCGCCAGGCTCGGGCAACGTGCAGTTGAAGAACGTCGCGGCGGTGTCGATCAGCGCCGATCTGCCCGCGTTCGCCAAGCCGGGGCAGGTGGTGGACATTACCGTGTCGTCCATGGGTAACTCCAAGAGCCTGCGCGGCGGCACCTTGCTGATGACGCCGCTCAAAGGTATCGACGGCAACGTCTACGCCATCGCCCAGGGCAACCTGGTGGTCGGCGGTTTTGACGCCGAAGGCCGCGACGGCTCGAAGATCACCGTCAACGTGCCGTCGGCCGGGCGTATCCCCGGTGGCGCCACGGTTGAACGCACCGTGCCGAGTGGTTTCAACCAGGGCAACAGCCTGACCCTGAACCTCAACCGCTCCGACTTCACCACCGCCAAGCGCGTGGTCGACAAGATCAACGACATGCTCGGCCCTGGCGTGGCCCAGGCCATCGACGGCGGCTCGGTTCGCGTCACTGCGCCTTTGGACCCAAGCCAGCGCGTGGACTACCTGTCGATTCTGGAAAACCTTGAAGTGGACCCCGGCCAGGCCGTGGCGAAAGTCATCATCAACTCGCGCACCGGCACCATCGTGATCGGCCAGAACGTCAAGGTCTCGCCAGCGGCGGTAACCCACGGCAGCCTGACGGTGACCATCACCGAAGACCCGATCGTCAGCCAGCCTGGGCCGTTGTCCGGTGGCCAGACTGCCGTTGTCCCACGCTCGCGGGTCAATGCCCAGCAAGAAGCCAAGCCGATGTTCAAGTTCGGCCCCGGCACCACCCTGGATGAGATTGTCCGCGCGGTGAACCAGGTGGGCGCTGCGCCCGGCGACTTGATGGCGATCCTCGAAGCTTTGAAGCAGGCCGGCGCGTTGCAAGCCGACCTGATCGTGATCTGAGGCCATGGCCATGGATATGCGCAAGAGCGGTATCAGCAGCACGGCGGACTCGGGGTCTTACTCCGACCTGAATCGGCTTAACCAGCTCAAGGTCGGTGACGACAAAAACAGCGAAGGCAACCTGCGCAAAGTGGCGCAGGAATTCGAGTCGCTGTTTTTGAACGAGATGCTCAAGTCCATGCGTTCGGCCACCGAGGCCCTGGGCAAGGACAACCCGCTGAACACCCCGGCCGCCAAGCAATACCAGGAAATGTACGACCAGCAACTGGCGGTGTCGATGTCCCGCGAAGGTGGCGGTATCGGCCTGGCCGATGTGCTGATGCGCCAGATGCAGAAGAACAAGCCGGTTGAGGCTCAGGCCGCCACCTTGCAAGGCCCGGCGGCGGATGCGCCGGTGAAGAAAGTCGATGTGCCGACCGAGATTGCCGCCGGTACCCAGGCCGAAGGCCCGTTGGGCCGCTCCAATGGACAGCGGCCTTTGTGGGCGTATCGCGTGGCCGTGCCTGAGGGCGCCAGCACCCATGCCAACGACATGGAACTGATGAACCAGCGTCGTATCGCCTTGCCCAGCAAGCTGGCCGACCGCCTGCTGGCGGGTATCGTGCCGAACGCTCCGGTCGAAGCCAAATCCGCGCCCCTGCGTAACAGCGCTGCCGACGACACGGTCATCAACAGCAGCACGCGTAGCTTTGCCGTGCCGAGCGGGCGCATGCAGGTGTATGGCCGCGCCATTGCCCAGCCACCGCTGGCGCCGGCCAAGAAAGCCTTCAGCTCCCAGGATGAATTTGTCGCCACCATGTTGCCGATGGCCAAGGCCGCTGCCGCACGGATTGGTATCGACCCCAAGTACCTGGTGGCCCAGGCGGCACTGGAAACCGGTTGGGGCAAATCAGTCATGCGTGCCGAAGACGGCAGCAGCAGCCACAACCTGTTCGGCATCAAGGCCGGGCAGAGCTGGCAGGGTGGTCAGGCCCGGGCGATCACCAGCGAGTTTCGCGATGGGGCGATGGTCAAGGAAACGGCGCAATTCCGTTCCTACAGCTCCTACCAGGACAGCTTCCACGACCTCGTGACCCTGCTGCAAAGCCATGATCGCTATAAAGAAGTTGTGAAATCAGCCGACAACCCGGAACAGTTTGTACGCGAGTTGCAAAAAGCCGGTTATGCAACCGACCCGGATTACGCCAGCAAGATTTCGCAGATCGCAAAAAACATGAACAGTTACCAGAACTACGCTGCCGCTGGCGCAACCACACATTTATAAGGTCTGAACCATGAGTTTGCTCAGTATCGGGATGTCAGGGCTCAATGCCGCTCAAGGATCGTTGTCGGTCTTGAGTAATAACATCGCCAACGCCAACACCTCGGGTTATTCGCGCCAGCAGACCACGCAAAATGCGAGTGCCAACAACCCCTACGGCGGTGTGTACATTGGCAGCGGCACCACGCTGGCGGATGTGCGTCGGGTCTATAACGAGTTCCTGGATGCGGCCTACCAGAACAGCACGGCGCTCAATAACGATGCCAAGGCTTATTCCAGCCAGGCCAGCGCCATCGACAAGACCTTGTCGGACAAGACAACCGGCATGTCTTCGGTGCTCAGCGCGTTTTTTGCCGCTGTGCAGACCTCCGCGGCCAACCCCAGCGACGTGTCTGCCCGGCAAGTGCTGCTGACCAGCGCCCAGACCCTGAGTAACCGTTTCAACGCCATCTCCAGCCAATTGACTCAACAGAAAGAGTCGATCAATGGCCAGTTGAGCACCATGAGTGACCAGGTCAACCAGTTGACCTCCTCGATTGCTTCGCTCAACAAGCAGATCACCCAGGCCCAGGGCTCAAGCAACAGCGCCCCGGCCAACCTGCTGGATGCCCGTAACGAGGCGGTGCGCTCGCTCAATGAACTGGTGGGTGTGACCACCAGTGAACAGAATGGTGTGTTCAGCGTCAGCACCGGCACGGGCCAATCCCTGGTATTGGGCGACCGGTCCAACACCCTCTCGGCAGTGCCGAGCGCTAGCGACCCAAGCCAGTACACCATTGCGCTCAATGCTGGCGGCGGTACGGCGATCGACCTGGGCAACGTGCTCAGTGGGGGCAGCATCGGCGGCCTGTTGCGTTATCGCAGTGATGCCCTGATGCCGGCCATCAATGACCTGGGGCGTATTGCCCTGGCGACAGCCGATACCATCAACAGCCAACTGGGGCAGGGCCTGGACTTGAACGGTGACTTCGGCTCATCGCTGTTCAAGGACATCAACAGCGCGGCGGCCATTGCCCAGCGCAGTCAGGGCGCGCTGGGCAACAGCACGGGCTCCGGCAATTTGAATGTGACCATTGCGGACACCAGCAAGCTGTCGACCTACGACTATAAAGTGACCTTTACCAGCGGCAACAACTACACGGTGGTGCGCTCCGACGGCAAGGCCATGGGCGCGTTCGACACCAATACCGCGCCGCCGCCGGTGATCGATGGCTTCACCCTGGCGTTGGATGGCAAGGGGCCGATGGCGGCGGGCGATAGCTTCAAAGTCAGCCCTACCGCCAGCGGTGCGACCAACATCGGCACGACTTTGACGGACGCCAATAAAATCGCGTTCGCCGGGCCATTGCTGGGCGAGGGCAGCAAGACCAACCAGGGTACCGGCACTTTTACACCGCCGACCCTGACCCTGCCTATCGATATTCATGGTGGCGCCGATACCGCGCAACTGCGTACCGGCATTGAGCACTCGATGCCTGTGAAGATGGTATTCGGCAAGCCGGCCGCCGACGGCACCCAGGGCTACACGCTCAACGATGCCCAGGGCAACCCGATTGGCACCGGTACCATCGTGCCGGGCCAAGGCAACAAAATCACGGTCGATGTACCGATGCGGGATGCCAACGGCACGCTACTGGTGCCGGCCAAAAGTTTCAAGTTCGATACCACGGTCGCCGGGTCGCCCGCCGCTGGCGACAGCACCACGTTTTCCTTCAACGCCTCGGGCAAGTCGGATAACCGTAACGCCCAGGCGTTGCTCGACCTGCAAACCAAAGCCACCGTCGGCCTGTCCGATGGCAGTGGCGGCGGAGTGAGCCTGGTGGCGGCCAACAGTCGCCTGGTGTCGACCGTCGGGGCCAAGGCCGCGTCGGCCAATACCGACACCACGGCCACGGGCGCCTTGCTCAAGGCCAACCAGGATGCGCGCAACTCCGTGTCCCAGGTCAACCTCGATGAAGAGGCGGGCGACATGATCAAATTCCAGCAGTACTACACCGCCTCGTCGCAGATCATCAAGGCTGCGCAAGAAACCTTCAGCACGCTGATCAATAGTCTTTAAGGGAGTCTGGGACGATGCGTATTTCCACTGCACAGTATTTTGAAACCAGTGCCGCCAAGTACACGGACAACTATTCCAGCGTTGTGAAGGCCCAGGAGCAGGCCAGTTCCGGTGTGCGCGTGCAAACCGCAGCGGATGACCCGGTGGCGGCGGCGAGGTTGTTGTTGCTGCAACAGCAGAAGGACATGCTCGGGCAGTTCAACGGCAATATCACCAGTTTGAAGAACTCGTTGACCAACGAGGAAAGCGTATTGGGTGCAATCAACGAGGCACTGCAGGCGGCCAGTACCTTGGCCATTGAAGCGGGCGGTTCGCGCAGCGATGCCGACCGCAAGTCGATTGCCGGCCAGATCGGTGCGCTTGAAGACCAGGTGCTGGGCTTGCTTAACAGCAAGGATTCCTCGGGCAACTATCTGTTTTCCGGCTCCAAGACCTCGACGCCGCCCTATAGCCGTAACAGCGACGGCACCTACACCTATCAGGGTGATGAAACGCCGCTGAGCCTGCAGGTTTCCGATTCCCTGAGAGTCAGTGCCGGTGACACCGGCAAGAGCATCATGGACGGTGCCGTTAACTCGGGCCGCACCCAGGCGACCTGGATCGCACCTGCAATCGTGCCGCCGGCGACGGCGCCAGTGCCCAATGATCATAAAGTCTCAGTGTCGGCCGGCCTGGTGACTTCAGGCTCGGATTACACGAATAAATTCGCCGATGGCGAGCCTTACAAGCTGACCTTTACCAGCAGCACTCAGTACAAGGTCTCCGACAAGAACGGCAACGACATCACGTCGGAAATTCCTGGCAACGGCACCTTTGATTCCACCAAGGAAGGCGGCTCCACCGTGAGCCTGCGCGGCGTGAATTTTGATATTGCGGTGGATCTCAAGGATATGGCGACGGGGCCGGACGCCGATGCGCTGGTCAAGGACCGTTCGTTCACCCTGGCCGCCAAGCCCGACACCTTCAGTGTTTCGCGCACGCCCAGTAATACCTCCACTGCGCAGCTGACGAATGCGCAGGTGAGCAACCCGGCCACCTATGCCAGTACGTTCCCGGCTAACAGCGGGGCGGTGATCAAGTTCACCAGTGGTACGGCGTATGAAGTCTATGCCCAGCCCTACAGTGCCGACAGCAAAGCGATCGCCACCGGCGACACCGGTGGCGGTACGACCGTGACGGCAGCAGGCGTGACCTTTGACGTCAGCGGCACACCGCAAGCCGGCGATCAGTTTGCGGTCGCTGCCAGCACGGCCAAGACCCAGAACGCGCTGGATACCCTGAGCCAACTGCGCAAGGCGCTGGAGCAACCGGCCGACGGCAACCCGGCGGCGATGGTCAAGCTCAAGGATGCGCTCGACGCTTCCATCAGTAATTTTGCCAATTCACGTGCCCAGGTCGACAACGTGCGCGGTTCCATCGGGGCCCGCGAAGCTGCACTGGATATCCAGTCGGCGGAAAACATCAGTATCGGCACTGCAAACAAAAGCACCATGAGCGATCTGGCGAACATTGACATGGGCGAGGCGGCGATCAACCTCACGTTGCAGCAAACCATGTTGCAGGCCTCGCAACTGGCGTTCGTTAAAATCTCCCAGCTGAACCTGTTCAGCCGCATGTAATCGTCGCAATGAACAACGGCCTCCCCTGGCGACAGGGGAGGCCGTTGTCGTTTCTGGCCTGGAAATGTTGCCGGTTTTTGCACAAAGCGCGCAAAATTGAGTGACCTGTGAGTCATAAAGCGCATCTTCACTGTATCGTGTGAAAAGGATAAGTCGTCACAGGGCCTTTATCGGGCGGCTTTCAGCGAGATTTTCATGGGGTTATCCCCTTTATTGTCAGCACTCCCGGCGTAGTCCGAGGGGTGTTCTCCAGCTATTTAGTATTGGGAAGCCACAATGATTGGCATAAAAAGCATCGCCAGTTACGTGCCGGCAGACGGGATCGATAACTACGCCCAGGGTGCCAAATTCGCCAAGGATGAAGAGTTCATCATCGGCAAGATCGGTTCGGCGTTCCTGCCGCGCAAGGAAGCTGCACAGGAGACTTCCGACCTGTGCGTCGAAGCAGTCAATGCATTGTTTGCCAACAACCCGGATTTGAAGCGCGAGTCCATCGACGCGCTGATCGTCGTCACCCAGAACGGCGATGAAGAGGGCTTGCCCCACACCGCCGCCATCGTCCAGGACAAATTGGGCCTGCCGACTCACGTTGCCGCTTTCGATATTTCCCTGGGCTGCTCCGGCTACGTGTACGGCATCTACGCGATGAAAGGCTTCATGGAAGCCGCCGGCCTGAAAAACGGCCTGCTGATCACCGCCGACCCGTATTCCAAGATCGTCGACCCGGAAGACCGCAACACCACCATGCTGTTCGGTGATGCCGCCACCGCCACCTGGATGGGCGAGGACGCGCCGTGGTTGCTGGGCAAATCCAAGTTCGGTACCGACGGTTCCGGCGCGCCGCACTTGAAGGTCAGCGATGGTGTGTTCTTCATGAACGGCCGCCAGGTGTTCAACTTCGCCTTGCTCAAGGTGCCGGCACACTTGCACGAACTGCTCAATGAGTCGGACCTCAAGGCAGATGACATTGATGCGTTCTGCATCCACCAGGGCAGCGCGGCCATCGTCGACGCCGTGGCGCGCCGCTTTGAAGAAGCGCCGGTGGACAAGTTCATCAAGGACATGGTCGAGACCGGCAATACCGTGTCATCGAGCATTCCGTTGCTGCTGGAAAAGCACGTGATGGACGCCACCTGGAAGCGCGTGGCAATCAGCGGCTTTGGTGTGGGGCTGTCGTGGGGCTCGGCGATTCTCTATCGTCCGTGATGCTTTAGCGGCTTCATGAAAAACGCCGATGATCGAATGATCATCGGCGTTTTTTTTGCGCCCCCTTTTTAGGAGCGAGCTTGCTCGCGAAGAACCTGAGGGCGCCGCGTGCATTCTGAATGCCCGCGTCATCGTTAACGTTCTTCGCGAGCAAGCTCGCTCCTACCTGGGGGGGCGTCTTGAAGGCGGAGTTTTGGCGCCAGTAACCCGTGATTACTGGCGTTTCACGCCTCTATAAGCCGTTGAAATACAAGGGCTGGCACAGGGCTAGTAAAAAAAATCAAAAAAACCCTCAAGCAACCGGCTACCACGACGATAACTATTACGTAGGTTCTCAGGCCACACCCGGCGGTTGCCAGGGCCGGAAGCCGCAGTATCCATCCAACGAGGATTTCGTCATGGCTTTAACAGTAAACACCAACATTGCTTCCATCACGACTCAGGGCAACCTGAACAAAGCTGGCGGCGCCCTGGCCACTTCCATGCAGCGCCTGTCTTCCGGCCTGCGTATCAACAGCGCTAAAGACGACGCTGCCGGCCTGCAGATCGCTAACCGCCTGACCAGCCAAATCAACGGCCTGGGCCAAGCTGTAAAAAACGTGAACGACGGCATCTCCATCGCTCAGACCGCTGAAGGCGCGATGCAGGCTTCGACCGACATCCTGCAAAAAATGCGTACCCTGGCCCTGTCCTCGGCTACCGGCTCCCTGAGCGCCGACGACCGTAAGTCGAACAACGACGAATACCAGGCCCTGACTTCGGAACTGACCCGTATCTCGCAAACCACTACTTTCGGTGGCCAGAAGCTGCTGGACGGTTCGTACGGTACCAAGGCTATCCAGGTTGGCGCCAACGCCAACGAAACTATCAACCTGAGCCTGGAAAACGTTGCGGCTAACAACATTGGTTCGCAGCAGATTAAAACTGCTGCCCTGGCCCCTAGCCCAACTGGTCTGGCTGCTGGTTCCATCGCCGTCACTGGTAACGGTCAGTCCGCTAACGTGGATATCAAGGCAGGTGCTTCGGCCAAGACCATCGCCGCCGGCTTGAATGGCGCGATCGGTGGTTTGAGCGCTACTGCAAGCACTGAGGTCAAGCTGTCCGTTGACGAGACGCTGACCAAGGGCACCCCAGCGATCGCTGCCGATCCCACCGCGACTCCTCCAGTTGTAGCTGTACCTGCCGTTGCCGGTAAGCCCGCCAATTTTGAAATCAGCGTTGGTGGTGCTTCAGTCAAGATGGTAGGTGTCACCGACACCGCCAGCCTGGCCGATCAGTTGAAATCCAACGCTGCCAAACTGGGCATCAGCGTTAACTACGATGAAGCCAAGGGCACCCTGGAAGTCAAATCCGATTCCGGTGAAAACATCGCTTTCAAAAGCACTGATGCGGATGCTGCTGCTGTCTCCATCAACATCAAAGATGGCGCTGGCAAATATGCAGCTGCTGACACCAAGCTGACCGCCACCGCTGGTGCTGACCTGATTGCTACTGGCCAGGTTTCGCTGGACTCCGCCAAGGGCTACTCCCTGGCCAACGGCGCTACCGGTACTTCGGTAACCACTCTGTTCGGCGCTGCCCAAGTATCTTCGGAGAAGACTTCCGTCGCTGAAACGAACGTGAACGATGCCTACAACGCTCAGAACGCCATTGCGATTCTGGACAAGGCCATCGGCACCATCGACAGCGTACGTTCGGGCCTGGGTGCTACCCAGAACCGTCTGACTACCACTGCAGACAACCTGCAGAACATTCAGAAGAACTCCACCGCTGCACGCTCCACCGTTCAGGACGTCGACTTCGCTTCCGAAACCGCCGAACTGACCAAGCAACAAACCCTGCAGTCGGCTTCCACCGCGATCCTGTCGCAGGCTAACCAGCTGCCATCCGCTGTACTGAAACTGCTTCAGTAATCAGCGCGCTTGGTAACTAACGGAAGGGCGCGTTTACGTGCCCTTCCGTTTTTTCGGTTTAGAGGAGATTGGACATGGACATGAGTGTAAAGCTGAACCAGTCTTATCCGCCGGTTGCCCCTCAAGGCGCGCCTCCCAAGGTGACTGCCGATCAAAGCAGCAGCAAGGCCCAGGAAGTGGCGGCAACCGGCAAAGAGCCTGAGCGCGCGGACCTGGAAAAAGCAGTAACCGACATTCGCGAATTCGTCCAGGCTGCCCAGCGCAGCCTGGATTTTTCCATTGACGATTCGACCCACCGGGTCGTGGTCAAGGTCATCGCCACCGACAGTGGTGAAGTGATCCGTCAGATTCCGTCGGAAACGGCGTTGAAACTGGCACAGAATCTTTCCAGCGCAAGCAACGTGTTGTTTGACGACAAGGTGTGAGCTGGCATGAAATTTGTTGCTGTCAGGTCTTGAGGCGTAATAAGTCAAGATAACGGCAGCCACCGAACAGGAGATACGAAGATGGCGGGTACAACCGTAAGTGGTATTGGTTCGAATATCGACACGCAAAAGATTGTGCAGTCTTTGGTGGACGCCGAAAAGGTGCCCAAGCAGACGCAGATCAATACCGCGTCTCAGAAGGCGACCACCACGCTGTCTTCGATCGGCAAGATTCAGGCCGCCCTGGATGCATTCCGTGGCGCTCTCGACAATATGACTGCCAGCTCCAGCTTCACGGGTTTGACCGGCTCATCTTCGGATGAAAAAGTTGCGACCATGACTGCGAGCAATACAGCCTCCAACGGCAGCTTCCGGCTGATCGTGAACCAGTTGGCGCAGCCTTCGAAGCTATCGAGCAAAATCTTCACCGGTGGTGCCAACAGCGTGGTCAACGCTACCGACAAGCCAACGACCCTAACAATCAGTCAGTCGGGCAAGAGTTACGACGTTAATATCCCGGCTGGAGCAACGTTGCAGCAGGTGCGCGATTCGATCAACACCCAATTCGGCACCTCCGGGTTGAGCGCCAACATCCAGACCGACTCCAATGGTTCGCGTCTGATCCTGACGTCGACCACTATGGGCACTGGTTCGGATCTGAAGTTGTCGGGTAATTCGGGGCTGGATGTCGGCTCGACGGTTATCGACGAGCCCAAGGACGCGCTGTACAGCATCGATGGTGTTGCATCTGTCTCCAAATCCAACAACATCGAGGGTGCGCTCAGCGGGGTAAATATCAAGCTGGTCTCGGTATCCGCACTAAAGACTGCGGGCGACACTTCTCCGACGCCTGAGCGTAATGCGACGCTCATCACTGTCAGTACCAACAACACCGCGCTCAAGTCTGGCGTTAAGGGTTTCATCGACACCTATAACGCCCTGATCACGGCAATGAACGCCGAAACCAAGGTCACCAAGAACCTGGACGGCAGCACCACGGCCGCTGCCCTGACTGGCGACTCCACCATGCGCTCGCTGCAGGCGGCGATCCGCAATGAGTTCAATACCATTTCCGGTACCGGTCAGTTCAAGTCCCTGGCGCAATTTGGCGTCAGCACCAGCTCTACTACCGGTTTGCTGTCAATGGATGACAAAAAGTGGGACGCTGCAGTGAAGACCAATGCGGCCGACATCAACAGTATGTTCGCTGGCAAGAATGGCATGTTGGCGCGCATGAAAAGTGCAACGGATGACTTTGCCAAAGCCACCACCGGGGTGTTGGCGACACGTTCCACTTCCTTGTCCGATAGCCTCAAGGACATCGCAAAGCAACAGGACACCCTGAATCAGCGCATGGAACTGCTGACCAACAGCCTCTCCGCCAAATACAACGCCATGGACACCCTGGTTGCCCAACTGCGCCAGCAAAGCACCAGCGTCATGACCACGCTCAATGCCTTGAACAACCCTAAAACCAATAACTGATCGCCACTCACGCAAAAGGCCAGGCAACCTGCCTGGCCTTTTCGTACCGAAAGACGACCGGTGTTAAAGCTTTTTGCGGCCCAGTCGACATATTGGTTACTAGAATCCTTTTCGCTGTCGCCTGTCACGAGGTAGAAACATGAACCCTATGCGAGCCCTTCGCCAATACCAGAAGGTCAATTCCCACGCACAGATCTCCGAAGCCAGCCCGCATCGCCTGGTGCAGATGCTGATGGAAGGCGGCCTGGATCGCATGTCCCAGGCCAAGGGCGCCCTGGCGCGTGGTGACATCGCACAGAAGGGCTTGATGCTCGGCAAGGCCATCGACATCGTTATCGGGCTGCGCGATGGCCTGGATGCTGAAAAGAGTGATAACCCGGCTTATGTTCAGCAGTTGGAAAGCCTTTATGTGTACATGACCAACCGGTTGATGGAGGCTAACCAACAAAACGACGCCGAGATCATCGACGAAGTCGCTCGCTTGATGATTACCGTAAAAGAAGGCTGGGATGCTATCGGCGCGCCACAAGGCGCAGCAGAATAAGGCCACGGGCCTTGAGGAACTCGTCATGAGCCACGCACTGCAACGCATTGATGAAACCCGTGAAGCCCTGGTCGACGCGCTGGCTGCGCGCAACTGGGATGCCATCAGCGAGCTCGACCTGGGCTGCCGCAGTGTGATCGATCAGGTGCTGAGCGAAGCGCCGGTGGATGAGGATGCGCTGCGTGGAAAGCTGGAAAGCCTGTTGGCGGTTTACCAGCAGTTGCTTGAGGTGACGACCGGCGAGCGCCAGGCGATTTTCGAAGAGATGTCGCAGATCAACCAAGCGAAAAATGCGTCAAAGGTTTACCATCTGTTCGGTTGAAAGGGCGCAGTTAATCCGAACGGCGCGTCATATATTTGACTATGCCATCATTTTTGACTTAACTAGTGCTGTTTTCAGATTTCAGACGTCTAGAAGGTAAGAAATCTTACAGACGTCTTGATTGCCCTCATTCCGGGGCAGGAAGTTTTACTAGGGAAGTTGCTATTGCATGTGGCGTGAAACCAAAATTCTGCTGATCGATGACGATAGCGTCCGCCGCCGCGATTTAGCGGTGATTTTAAATTTTCTCGGTGAAGAAAATTTGCCCTGCGGCAGCCACGATTGGCAGCAGGCGGTCAGCTCGTTGTCGTCGAGCCGTGAAGTCATTTGTGTATTGATCGGGACGGTAAACGCTCCTGGCGCAGTTCTGGGCCTGTTAAAGACACTGTCTACCTGGGATGAGTTCCTTCCGGTGTTGCTAATGGGCGATATTTCTTCCGTGGACCTGCCGGAAGACCAGCGCCGCCGCGTGCTATCCAACCTGGAAATGCCGCCCAGCTACAGCAAATTGCTCGATTCCCTGCACCGTGCCCAGGTCTATCGCGAGATGTACGACCAGGCCCGCGAGCGCGGCCGTCACCGTGAACCCAACCTGTTCCGCAGCCTGGTCGGCACCAGCCGCGCCATCCAGCACGTGCGCCAGATGATGCAGCAAGTGGCCGACACCGACGCCAGCGTGCTGATCCTCGGCGAGTCGGGCACCGGCAAGGAAGTGGTCGCGCGCAACCTGCACTATCACTCCAAGCGTCGCGACGGGCCCTTTGTGCCGGTCAACTGCGGGGCGATCCCGGCCGAGCTGCTGGAAAGCGAATTGTTCGGCCACGAGAAGGGCGCCTTTACCGGGGCGATCACCAGCCGTGCCGGGCGCTTTGAGCTGGCCAATGGCGGCACCCTGTTCCTCGACGAAATCGGCGACATGCCGTTGCCGATGCAGGTCAAGCTGCTGCGCGTATTGCAGGAACGCACCTTCGAGCGCGTGGGCAGCAACAAGACCCAGAGCGTGGACGTGCGCATCATTGCCGCCACCCACAAGAACCTCGAAAGCATGATCGAGGTCGGCAGCTTCCGCGAAGACCTGTACTACCGCCTCAACGTATTCCCCATCGAGATGGCCCCGCTGCGCGAGCGCGTGGAAGACATCCCGTTGCTGATGAACGAACTGATCTCGCGCATGGAGCACGAGAAGCGCGGCTCCATTCGTTTCAACTCCGCGGCAATCATGTCCCTGTGCCGCCACGGCTGGCCGGGCAACGTCCGCGAGCTGGCCAACCTGGTGGAGCGCATGGCGATCATGCATCCGTACGGGGTGATCGGCGTGGTCGAGTTGCCGAAGAAATTCCGCTACGTCGACGACGAGGACGAGCAGATGGACAGCCTGCGCAGCGACATGGAAGAGCGCGTGGCAATCAACGGCCATACTCCAGACTTTGGCGCTAGCGCGATGTTGCCGCCCGAAGGACTGGATCTCAAGGACTACCTCGGCAACCTGGAGCAAGGCCTGATCCAACAGGCGCTGGACGATGCCAACGGCATCGTCGCCCGTGCCGCCGAGCGCCTGCGTATCCGTCGCACCACCCTGGTGGAGAAGATGCGCAAGTACGGGATGAGCCGCAAAGAAGGTGATGAACAGGCGGATGATTGACGCCTGTTTTTCAACTACTTGATTTATAGGTAGATTTTTTTCGGCACGGGTATTGCTACAGCCCTCGCAACGTTCCGTTTAACTGACGGTCAGCCAAGCGAGAGAGCATCATGCCCCACGCCGCCCAACTATCTTCGGCCCCTGCCATCCAGGGGCTGGTTTCGCCTGTAGAACCGCCGACCCGCCAGGGCCTGGAGCACGCGCTCTCGCAGTTCAACCAGATGTCGAACCAGCTGACCGACTCCTACAGCCTGCTTGAGGCCCGGGTTTCCGAGCTTAAAGGCGAACTGGCGGTCGTCAGCGCCCAGCGAATGCAGGAGCTGGCCGAGAAAGAACGCCTGGCCAACCGTCTGCAAAACCTGCTGGACCTGTTGCCCGGTGGCGTGATCGTCATCGACGACCAAGGCCGCGTTCGCGAAGCCAACCCGGCGGCCTGCGACCTGCTTGGCTTGCCGCTGGAAGGCGAGCTGTGGCGTGAAGTTATCACCCGCTGTTTCGCCCCCCGTGAAGACGACGGCCACGAAGTCTCCCTCAAGGACGGGCGCCGGCTGTCCATTGCGACCCGTTCCCTGGACGCCGAGCCGGGCCAGCTTGTGCTGCTCAATGACCTGACAGAAACCCGGCACCTGCAAGATCAGTTGGCTCGCCATGAGCGGCTGTCGTCCCTGGGGCGGATGGTCGCTTCCTTGGCGCATCAGATTCGTACGCCGTTGTCGGCGGCATTGATCTACGCCAGCCATTTGACTGACGAGCAATTACCAGCGGCCACCCACCAACGCTTTGCCGGGCGCCTCAAGGAGCGCCTGCATGAGTTGGAACACCAAGTACGTGACATGCTGGTATTTGCCCGCGGCGAACTGCCGCTGACCGATCGCGTTACCCCTGCCGGTTTGATGCAGTCGCTGCAAGCGGCAGCGGCGACCCATGTGCAGGAGGCCAACCTGCGCTGGCAGTGCGACAGCCACCAGTGCGAATTGCTGTGCAACCGCGACACCCTGGTGGGCGCGCTGCTCAACCTGATCGAAAACGCTACCCAGGCCAGTGGCCCCGGGGCGCGCCTGAAAGTGCACCTGTATAGCCGCGGACAAACCCTGCGCCTGTGCGTCAGCGACAGCGGCAGCGGTATCGCCCCGCAGGTGCTGCAGCGCCTGGGCGAGCCGTTTTTTACCACCAAGACCAACGGCACTGGCCTGGGCCTGACCGTGGTCAAGGCAGTGGCCCGTGCCCATCAGGGACAATTGCAGCTGCGTTCGCGCCTGGGGCGTGGCACCTGTGCATTGATGACCTTGCCGCTGTTTTCCAGCGCGGCAAGCGCGGAGTAAGAGGATGATGGCTATCAAGGTTTTATTGGTGGAAGACGATCGCGCCCTGCGTGAAGCATTGGCTGACACGCTGCTGTTGGCGGGCCATGACTACCGTGCGGTCGGCTCTGCCGAGGAAGCCTTGGAGGCGGTCGAGCAGGAAACCTTCAGCCTGGTGGTCAGCGACGTCAACATGCCCGGCATGGACGGCCACCAATTGCTCGGCCTGCTGCGGGTGCGCCAGCCGCAACTGCCGGTGCTGCTGATGACCGCCCATGGCGCGGTGGAGCGGGCGGTGGATGCCATGCGTCAGGGCGCGGCGGATTACCTGGTCAAGCCGTTCGAACCCAAGGCGTTGATCGAACTGGTCGCCCGGCATGCCCTGGGCGTAATGCCCGCAGCCGACGGCGATGGCCCGATTGCCTTTGAGCCGGCCAGCGCGCAATTGCTGGAACTGGCGGCGCGGGTGGCGCGCAGTGATTCCACTGTGCTGATTTCCGGCGAGTCCGGCACCGGTAAAGAAGTGCTGGCGCGTTATATCCACCAGCAATCGGGCCGTGCCAAACAACCATTCATTGCGATCAACTGCGCGGCGATCCCCGACAACATGCTGGAAGCCACCTTGTTTGGCCATGAAAAGGGCTCGTTCACCGGCGCCATCGCGGCCCAGGCCGGCAAGTTCGAACAAGCCGACGGCGGCACCATTCTGCTCGACGAAATCTCGGAAATGCCCCTGGGCCTGCAAGCCAAGTTGCTGCGGGTATTGCAGGAGCGTGAAGTGGAGCGTGTGGGCGCACGCAAGCCGATCCAGTTGGATATCCGCGTGGTTGCCACCACCAACCGCGACCTGGCGGGTGAAGTGGCGGCGGGGCGCTTCCGTGAAGACCTGTTCTACCGGTTGTCGGTGTTCCCGCTGGCCTGGCGCCCATTGCGTGAGCGCCCGGCGGATATCATTCCCCTGGCCGAGCGCCTGCTGAACAACCACGTCAAAAAAATGAAGCATGCCCAGGCGCGTTTATCGCCCGAGGCACAGGCCTGCCTGGTCAGTTACCCATGGCCGGGCAACGTGCGCGAGCTGGACAACGCGATCCAGCGTGCGCTGATTTTGCAGCAGGGCGGTTTGATCCAGCCCCAGGATTTCTGCCTGGCCATGGGCAATGGCGCTGCGCCGTTGCCGAGCCTGGCCCCGGCTCCAGTGGTCGCCGAGGCGGAATCAGCCGGTGCCCTGGGCGATGACCTGCGCCGCCGTGAATTCCAGATGATCATCGACACCCTGCGCGCCGAGCGTGGCCGCCGCAAAGAAGCGGCCGAACGCCTGGGCATCAGCCCGCGTACCTTGCGCTACAAGCTGGCGCAGATGCGCGACGCCGGTATGGATGTGGAAGCCTATCTTTTCGCCACATGACCTCGCGCCCATACCGTTTTTTTGTAGGAGCGAGCTTGCTCGCGAAAAACGTCAACGATAACGCGTGCTTCCTGGATGCTCGCGGCGTCCATGAGTTCTTCGCGAGCAAGCTCGCTCCTACCAAAAACGTGCGGTAACAAGTTCGACAAGCTTTGTCGCCTTTTCTTACGAGTTGCTCCAGAGCTGGCACCCTTGTTGCTACCACCCCTAGTAACCGCTGCGTAGTGTCAAAAAATTGCGGGTCGTCGGAGAGAGAAGGTCATGAGCCAGGGTATTGAGTTCAATCGGTTGATGTTGGATATGCGCGCCATGCAAATGGATGCCATGGCTCAACCGAAATCCGTCGCGCCAGCGCCGGAATTGGGCCAAAGCAATTTTGCCGACATGCTCGGTCAGGCAATCAATAAAGTCAGCGATACCCAGCAGGCGTCCAGCCAGTTGGCGACGGCCTTCGAGATCGGTAAAAGCGGCGTGGACCTCACCGATGTGATGGTCGCCTCGCAAAAGGCCAGTGTGTCCTTCCAAGCCTTGACCCAAGTACGTAACAAGCTGGTTCAGGCGTATCAAGACATCATGCAGATGCCGGTTTAAGGACGAGATTTAAGTCATGGCTGAAGCAGTCTCCGACAACCTCCCCGCCAAGGCCGACGGCAAACCGCCGTTGTTTGGCCTGTCGTTCCTGGAAAACCTCTCGGAAATGACCATGCTGCGTCAGGTGGGCCTGATGGTGGGCCTGGCCGCCAGCGTGGCGATTGGTTTTGCCGTGGTGCTGTGGTCGCAGCAACCCGATTACCGCCCCCTGTACGGCAGCCTGTCGGGCATGGATTCCAAGCAGATCATGGAAACCCTCGCCGCCGCCGACATCGCCTACACCGTGGAGCCCAACTCCGGCGCCTTGCTGGTCAAGGCTGATGACGTAGCCCGCGCGCGGATGAAACTGGCCGCCGCTGGCGTGGCGCCGTCCGACAGCAACATTGGTTTTGAAATCCTCGACAAGGACCAGGGTCTGGGCACCAGCCAGTTCATGGAAGCCACCCGCTATCGTCGTGGCCTGGAAGGCGAACTGGCGCGCACCATTTCCAGCCTCAATAACGTCAAGGCCGCCCGTGTGCACCTGGCGATTCCGAAAAGCTCGGTGTTCGTGCGTGACGAACGCAAGCCCAGCGCCTCGGTCTTGGTCGAGCTGTTTGCTGGCCGCTCCCTGGAGCCTGGCCAGGTACTGGCGATCGTCAACCTGGTTGCCACCAGTGTTCCCGAATTGAGCAAGTCGCAAATCACCGTGGTGGACCAGAAGGGCAACCTGCTGTCCGACATGGCCGAAAACTCCGCGCTGACCCAGGCCGGCAAGCAGTTCGACTACAGCCGCCGCATGGAAAGCATGCTCACCCAGCGCGTGCATAACATCCTGCAACCGGTACTGGGCAACGACCGCTACAAGGCTGAAGTGTCGGCTGACGTGGACTTCAGCGCCGTCGAGTCCACCTCCGAACAGTTCAACCCGGACCAGCCGGCCCTGCGCAGCGAGCAGTCCACCAGCGAACAACGCACCGCCAGCAATGGCCCCCAAGGTGTGCCAGGCGCCCTGAGCAACCAGCCACCCGCGCCGGCCTCGGCACCGCAAACCACTGGTGGCGCCGCCGCCACGGCTGGCGCGATCCAGCCTGGCCAGCCGCTGTTGGACGCCAACGGCCAGCAGATCATGGACCCGGCCACCGGCCAGCCGATGCTTGCGCCATACCCTGCGGACAAGCGTAACCAGTCCACCAAGAACTTCGAACTCGACCGTTCCATCAGCCACACCAAGCAGCAGCAGGGCAAGATCAATCGCCTGTCGGTGTCGGTGGTGGTCGATGACCAGGTCAAGGTCAACCCTGCGGACGGCGCGGTGACCCGTGCGCCTTGGACGGCTGACGAACTGGCGCGCTTCACTCGTCTGGTGCAGGACGCTGTTGGCTTCGACGCCAGCCGTGGCGACAGCGTCAGCGTGATCAACATGCCGTTCTCCGCCGAGCGCGGTGAAGTGATCGCTGACCCGGCGTTCTACACCCAGCCGTGGTTCTGGGACATCGTCAAGCAAGTGCTGGGGGTGCTGTTCATCCTGGTGCTGGTGTTTGGTGTATTGCGCCCGGTGCTCAACAACATCACTGGCGGCGGCAAGAAGCAACTGGCGCTGGCCGGTGGCGACGTCGAGTTGGGTGGCATGGGCGGCCTGGACGGCGAACTGGCCAACGACCGCGTCAGCCTCGGCGGCCCGCAAAGCATCCTGTTGCCAAGCCCGAGCGAAGGCTATGACGCTCAGTTGAACGCAATCAAGAGTCTGGTGGCAGAAGACCCGGGCCGTGTGGCTCAGGTCGTGAAAGAGTGGATTAACGCAGATGAATGATCGAGCCGCTGTGGCCAAGCTGTCCCGGGTCGACAAAGCCGCCGTGCTGCTGCTGTCCCTGGGTGAAACCGACGCTGCCCAAGTGCTGCGCCACATGGGCCCTAAAGAGGTCCAGCGAGTGGGCGTGGCCATGGCGCAGATGCGCAATGTGCACCGCGAGCAAGTCGAGCAGGTGATGAGCGAGTTCGTCGAGATCGTCGGCGACCAGACCAGCCTGGGCGTCGGATCCGACAGCTACATTCGCAAGATGCTCACCTCGGCCCTGGGCGAAGACAAGGCCAACGGCCTGATCGACCGCATCCTGCTGGGTGGCAACACCAGCGGCCTGGATAGCCTCAAGTGGATGGAGCCGCGGGCAGTGGCCGACGTGATCCGCTACGAGCACCCGCAGATCCAGGCGATCGTGGTGGCCTACCTGGACCCGGACCAGGCCGGCGAAGTGCTTGGCCACTTCGACCATAAAGTGCGCCTGGACATCATCCTGCGTGTGTCGTCGCTGAACACTGTGCAACCGGCGGCGCTCAAAGAACTCAACACCATTCTGGAGAAGCAGTTCTCCGGCAATTCCAACGCCTCGCGCACCACCCTGGGTGGCATCAAGCGCGCAGCCGACATCATGAACTTCCTCGACAGCTCGGTCGAAGGCCAGTTGATGGACTCGATCCGCGAGATCGACGACACCCTGTCCGGCCAGATCGAAGACCTGATGTTCGTGTTCAACAACCTGGCCGATGTCGACGACCGTGGCATCCAGGCGCTGCTGCGCGAAGTGTCCTCGGACGTGCTGGTGCTGGCGCTCAAGGGCTCGGACGAAAACGTCAAAGAAAAGATCTTCAAGAACATGTCCAAGCGCGCCTCGGAGCTGTTGCGCGACGACCTGGAAGCCAAGGGCCCGGTGCGCGTCAGCGACGTGGAAACCGCCCAGAAAGAAATCCTCACCATTGCCCGCCGTATGGCCGAAGCCGGAGAAATCGTTCTCGGCGGGAAGGGCGGCGAAGAAATGATCTAAGGCGCCTTGCATGTCGACTAAAGATGAGGCGCCCAGCGATCTGATTCGCGCGCGGGATGTCGGCGGCTTCGACATCTGGTCGCTGCCCAGTTTCGACCCCCATGTGCCGGAGCCCGAGCCTGAACCGGTTGAAGAACCTCCGGCAGAGATGGAAGAAGTGCCACTGGATGAAGTCCAGCCACTGACCCTCGAAGAGTTGGAAACCATTCGCCAAGAGGCCTACAACGAAGGCTTTGCGGCGGGGGAAAAAGACGGCTTTCGCAGTACCACCCTCAAGGTTCGCCAGGAGGCCGAGGTGGCGCTGGCCGCCAGGCTGGACAGCCTGGAGCGCTTGATGGGCAACCTGTTCGACCCTATCGCCGAACAGGACTCGCAGCTGGAAAAATCCATGGTTGGCCTGGTGCAGCACATCGCGCGCCAAGTGATCCAGCGCGAACTGGTGCTCGATTCCAGCCAGATCGAAGGCGTGATGCGTGAAGCCCTCAAGCTGCTGCCCCTGGGCGTCGGCAATGTGCGGCTGTACATCAATCCGCAGGATTTCGAACAGGTCAAAGCCCTGCGCGAGCGCCATGAAGAAACCTGGCGCATCGTCGAAGACGCTTCGTTGCAGCCCGGTGGCTGCCGTGTCGAGACCGAACACAGCCGCATTGACGCGACGGTGGAAACCCGTATCAGCCAGATCATGGCCAAGTTGTTTGATCAACTGCATGAACAGGCCCTGCATCCCGCCGAGCCTGACCTGAGCGTTGACCTGGACGCCACCGATGCGCCTTGATCGCACCAGCTTCGCCAAGCGCCTGGGCAGCTACGCCGAGGCCACTGAGTTGCCGGGCCAGCCGGTCCTCGAAGGGCGCCTGTTGCGCATGGTCGGCCTGACTCTCGAAGCCGAGGGCCTTCGCGCCGCCATGGGCAGCCGCTGCCTGGTGATCAACGACAACAGCTACCACCCGGTGCAGGTCGAAGCCGAAGTGATGGGCTTTTCGGGCAGCAAGATTTTCCTGATGCCGGTCGGCAGCCTCACCGGCATTGCCCCCGGCGCCCGCGTGGTGCCGCTGGCCGACACTGGCCGCCTGCCCATGGGCATGAGCATGCTGGGCCGCGTACTCGACGGGGCCGGTCGTGCGCTGGACGGCAAGGGCGGCATGAAGGCCGAAGACTGGGTGCCGATGGACGGCCCTACCATCAACCCGCTCAAGCGCAACCCCATCAGCGTGCCGCTGGACGTGGGCATTCGCAGCATCAACGGTTTATTGACGGTCGGTCGCGGCCAGCGCCTGGGCCTGTTCGCCGGTACCGGCGTGGGTAAGTCGGTATTGCTGGGCATGATGACGCGCTTTACCGAGGCCGACATCATTGTGGTGGGGCTGATCGGCGAGCGGGGCCGCGAAGTGAAGGAGTTCATCGAGCACAGCCTCGGTGAAGAAGGGCTCAAGCGTTCTGTTGTCGTCGCTTCTCCGGCAGACGATGCACCGCTGATGCGCCTGCGTGCGGCGATGTACTGCACGCGCATCGCCGAATATTTTCGCGACAAGGGCAAGAACGTCCTGTTGCTGATGGACTCGCTCACGCGTTTCGCCCAGGCCCAGCGCGAGATCGCTTTGGCCATCGGTGAGCCGCCCGCGACCAAGGGTTACCCCCCGTCGGTATTTGCCAAGCTGCCCAAGCTGGTAGAGCGTGCCGGTAATGCCGAAGCCGGCGGCGGCTCGATCACCGCGTTCTACACCGTGTTGTCTGAAGGCGACGATCAACAGGACCCGATTGCCGACTCGGCCCGGGGTGTGCTCGACGGCCACATCGTGCTGTCGCGGCGCCTGGCGGAAGAGGGGCATTACCCAGCCATCGATATCGAAGCGTCCATCAGCCGGGTGATGCCGGCGGTGGTCACGCCGGAGCATATGGCCCGTGCCCAGCAGTTCAAGCAGCTGTGGTCGCGTTACCAGCAAAGCCGTGACCTGATCAGCGTCGGCGCCTATGTGGCCGGTGGCGACCGCGACACCGACCTGGCCATCGCCTTGCAGCCGCAACTGGTGACCTACCTGCGCCAGGGTCTCAACGACAAGATCACCATGGGCGAGAGCCAGTCGCACTTGCAGTCCATCTTCGCCCCGGCGCCGGGCGGCTAATCCATGGCCAACAGCCGCGCCGCACGCCTGGCCCCGGTGGTGGACATGGCCGAAAAGGCCGAGAAAGCCGCCGTACAGCGCCTGGGTTACTTCCAGGGCCAGGTGCGGTTGGCCCAAAGCAAGCTGGGCGACCTGGAGCGTTTTCGTGGCGAGTACCAACAACAGTGGATCGAGCGCGGCAGCCAGGGTGTTTCTGGCCAGTGGCTGATGGGGTACCAGGGCTTTCTCAATCAGCTTGAAACCGCCGTCGGCCAGCAACGCCAGAGCCTGGCCTGGCACGAGACCAACCTCGACAAAGCCCGCGAGGCTTGGCAACAGGCGTTTGCCCGGGTCGAGGGGCTGCGCAAGCTGGTGCAGCGCTACATCGACGAAGCGCGAGCCATCGAAGACAAGCGCGAGCAAAAACTGCTCGATGAATTGTCCCAGCGCCTTCCCCGCCCAGAACAGTTCTAACCGGCACCACAAATCCAGTGTGGGAGCTGGCTTGCCTGCGATGGCGGTGGTTCATTTAAAGATTCAGTGGCTGACACGCCGCCACCGCAGGCAAGCCAGCTCCCACAGTTGATTCACTGTGTTGCTCAGATGCTCTTCAACTGCTACACCTTGTGTCTAGTGCAATGACAAGGAAGCAGTCACATGTCAGTCGAGTCAGAAGTATCCCTGGACGGGAAGAAGTTGACGATCGCAATCAAGGGCCGGTTCGATTTCGGCAGCCACCAGGCGTTTCGGGAAGCCTACGAGCGTTTCTACAAGGTCCCCGAGACCTATATCGTCGACCTCAAGGATGCCACCTATATGGACAGTTCAGCCCTCGGCATGCTGCTGTTGCTACGGGATCATGCCGGTGGTGATGACGCCGAAGTCAGAGTGATCAACAGCAGCAACGACGTGCGCAAGATCCTCGCCATCTCCAACTTCGACAAACTGTTCGATATCAATTGAGCGCCCTGGCCCCTGTCCTGGAGGCGCTGACCATCCTGATCGCCGAAGACAGCGCCGCCGACCGCCTGTTGCTGGCGAGCATCATCCGCCGCCAGGGCCATCAGGCGCTGACTGTCAGCAATGGCGCCGAAGCGATTGAGGTGTTTGCCCGCGAGCGTCCGCAACTGGTGTTGATGGACGCACTGATGCCGGTCATGGATGGCTTTGAAGCCGCGCGGCAGATCAAGCAACTGGCGGGGGAGGCGCTGGTGCCGATCATCTTCCTCACGTCGCTGCGCGAAAGCGAAGCCCTGGCCCAGTGCCTGGACGCCGGCGGCGATGACTTTCTGCCCAAGCCCTATAACCCCTTGATCCTGGCGGCCAAGATCAACGCCATGGACCGCCTGCGCCGCCTGCAAGCCACGGTTTTGCAACAGCGTGACCTGATCGCCAGGCATCACGAACACCTGATGCATGAGCAGCGGGCGGCCAAGGCGGTGTTCGACAAGGTCGCCCATTCCGGTTGCATCAACGCCGCGCCGAATATCCGCTACCTGCAATCGCCTTATGCGTTGTTCAACGGTGACCTGTTGCTGGCGGCCTACACACCGTCCGGCGATATGCACGTGCTGCTAGGGGATTTCACTGGCCATGGCTTGCCGGCCGCCATCGGCGCCATGCCCCTGGCCGAGGTGTTCTACGGCATGACCGCCAAGGGCTATGGCCTCACGCAGACCCTGCGGGAAATGAACGCCAAGCTCAAGCGTATCCTGCCGGTAGACATGTTCTGCTGTGCCACCTTGCTGTGCCTGAGCGCCCAGCGGCGTGCGGTGGAGGTGTGGAACGGCGGCATGCCCGAAGGCTATGTGCATGAAGTCGCCACGGGCAGGCGCACGCCATTGATGTCGCGGCACCTGCCGTTGGGGGTGTTGTCGGCAGAGGCGTTCGATGACAGCACCGAGGTCTGGCCCATGGCGTTGGGCGACCGGGTATTCCTGCTCTCCGACGGCGTGCTGGACACCGCTGACGCCAACGATCAACTGTTCGGTGCCGAGCGCTTGCAGCAGGTGTTCGCCGCCAACCGCGAGCCCGACCGCCTGTTCGAGGACATCGAGCAGGCCCTGGCGGCCTTTCGCGGCCAGGCGCGCGATGACGTCAGCATGGTCGAGATCACGTTGCAGGCGGGCCAACCCTTGCGGGCGGCAGAACCGATGTATGCCGACAGCGGCCAGTCGTGCCCGCTGGATTGGTCGGTGAGTTTCGAATTCCGCGCCCAGACGCTCAGGACCTACAACCCGCTGCCGTACCTGCTGCAGCTGCTGTTGGAGATCCACGGCCTGCGCGAGCAGAGCGGGGCGCTTTACAGTGTGATGGCCGAGTTGTATTCCAACGCGCTGGAGCATGGCGTGCTGGGCCTGGACTCACGCCTCAAGCGCGATGCCCAAGGGTTTGCGCAGTATTATCGCCAGCGCCATGAGCGCCTGGCGCAGTTGGACAGCGGCTATGTGCGCGTGCATATGCAGGTGGTGCCCACCGACAAGGGCGGCAAACTGACCTTGCGCCTCGAAGACAGCGGGCAGGGTTTTGATGTGGAGCAAGAGCTGGCGCGCCCCGTGGACATCGACCGTCTGTCTGGCCGGGGACTGAGCCTGGTGCGTCAACTGAGCAGCGCTGTAGGCTGGTCCGATGGCGGGCGCACTGTCTGCGTGGAGTTTTGTTGGGCGGCTCTGGCATAATCCGCCGATTCTTGATCAAGGAGCGAGCAAGTGGCTGAGATTCATATGGACCCCGAGGTGTTGTCGGGTTTGCAGGAAGTCATGGAAAGCGAATACCCCACGCTGCTGGACACCTTTCTGCATGATTCTGAAGAGCGCGTGCAAGCGCTGCGCAAGGCGCGGGACGACGCCAAGACGTTGGGGCGCATCGCACACAGCTTCAAGGGCAGCAGTGGCAACTTGGGGGCGCTGCGGTTGGCAACGTTGTGTGAGCGGTTGGAGACCGAGTCCTTCAAGTCTGCTTCCGACTTGGGGGCGTTGGTGGATCAGATTGATCGTGAGTTTGCGCTGGTTCGGCCGCTTTATGAGCATGAACGGGAGCGGTTTTCTGGGGTTTGATATTTTATCGGCCTGACTTGGCCCGACTCTTGCTCTACCTCCACAGACTGCATCCCCGACCCCATGCAGTGGAGACTCTAACTTATGCCAGTCGCCCCCAATTCGCTTCTTCAGGCTGCCGCTGCGGCCAAGCCTCAAGCGCCGGCCGCCACGCCTGCGGTAGCGCCTGCGGCTCCGCGGGACAAGGGCGCTGGCTTCGCTCAAGTGTTTGCCAAGCAAGCTGCCAAGCCGCAGGCCAAGAGCGACGACGCGCCAGCCAAACCGGTGCGCGACAAGGCTTCTGATGCCAGCGCCAAACCGGCCGCCGGCGACGATAAACCTGCCGCCAGCTCGCCAGCGGTTGCCGATAGCGGCAATCCCTTGCCTGCCAAGCCGGCCAAGAGCGACGACCACGCTGACAGTGAAGGCGAGCCACCTGCCGACCCGTCCCTGGCGCTGCAACCAGTTGCCGACCCGGCGCTGGTTGCCACCGTGACGCCTGTGGCGGTGCCTGTGCCCGTACAAGCGCCTGCCGTCACGGCCGCAGATGACAACGCCCAGCCGCTCATTGCGGTAACCGAGGAGCCCAAGCAGCCAACCTTCGACCCTGAGGCCGACCCGCTGGATTCGATGCCGGCCGTGCGCCTGGCGATGGAGCAGGGCGGTCATGTCTCGGCCAGCAGCCAGGCGCCGCAGAAAGGCGCGCCCGCCACCCAGGACCAGCCGACCGCCGCGCAGAGCTTTGCCGCCGGCCTGGCCAACATGGTCGACCAGCAAGCCACCAAGGACAGCACCGACCAGGGGGGCGACAAGGCCTTCGGCGCGCTGATCGATGACGGCCTCAAGGACCTCAAGAACGCCAGCAGCGACACCCGTGTGGATGACTTCGCCAACCGCCTGGCGGCGCTGACCCAGGCGGCCACGCCGAAAACCGCGAATGCCTTGCCGCCCGTCCCCAATGCGCCCCTGGCCATGCACCAGAGCGGCTGGACCGAGGAGGTGGTCAACCGCGTGATGTATCTGTCCAGCGCCAACCTCAAGTCGGCTGAGATCCAGTTGCAGCCCGCTGAGCTGGGGCGCCTGGACATCAAGGTCAACATGACGGCGGACCAGCAGGCCCAGGTCAACTTCATGAGCGGCCATGCGGTGGTGCGTGAAGCGCTGGAAAGCCAGTCTGGCCGTTTGCGCGAGATGTTTGCCCAGCAGGGCATGGGGCAGGTGGATGTGAATGTCTCCGACCAGTCGCGGGGCCAGGACCAGCAGCAACAGCAGAGCCAGGCGCGAGGCGTCAGTAGCAGCGGCAGGCGCGCTGACAGCGGCGACGCCGGTGGCCCTGTGGATGTGGCCGAAGTGGCAGCGCCCGTGAGCCAGAGCGTGATCGGCTCCAGCGCCGTCGACTACTACGCCTGACTTCCTGCTCAAACCCGGTCAGTGGCTGATCGTTCCCACGCTCTGCGTGGGAATGCCGCCCCGGACGCTCCGCGTCCCGAAGTCGGCGATGTTTTCGACCATTGCACACGGTGACGCGAAGCGTCACAAGATGCATTCCCACGCAGAGCGTGGGAACGATCATCTTCCTGCGCCTGCCAGACAACTCTGGCATAACACTTGCTCTTGCCTTGCCATAGATCTACGAATCCCCGAATAGTGACGGATTATTGGCATGGCGAAGAGCGACGACGCAGCAACTCCCCCCGCAGGCAAAGGCAAGCTCAAGCTGATCCTGTTGATTGTGCTGGGCCTGCTCCTGGCGATCGGTGCCTCGGTGGGCGGCACCTGGTACATCATGCACAGCAGTGCGAGTAAACCGGCGCCCACCGCCGAAACTGCCACGAACGTCAAGCAACCGGCAATCTTCGAGCAGATGCTTCCGGCCTTTGTCGCCAACTACAACCAGAATGGTCGTCAACGCTACCTGCAGGTGAGCATCACCTTGCTGGCGCGCAACCAGGCGGACCTGGATGCCCTCAAGGTGCATATGCCGGTGATCCGCAACAACCTGGTGATGCTGTTCTCCGGGCAGAGCTTCGACAGCCTGGCCACGCCAGTCGGCCAGGAAATGCTGCGCCAGAAGGTCACTGCCAGCGTGCAGGAAGTGGCCCAGAAAGAACTCGGCAAAGTTGTGGTCGAGCAGGCGCTCTTCACTAACTTCGTATTGCAGTAGGATCACGACATGGCCGTGCAAGACCTGCTGTCCCAGGATGAAATCGACGCGCTGTTGCATGGCGTGGACGATGGTCTGGTACAGACCGAAATGGCTGCCGAACCCGGCAGCGTCAAAAGTTATGACCTGACCAGCCAGGATCGCATCGTGCGGGGACGCATGCCGACCCTGGAGATGATCAACGAACGCTTTGCCCGCTACACCCGCATCAGCATGTTCAACATGCTGCGCCGCTCGGCGGACGTGGCCGTGGGCGGCGTGCAGGTGATGAAGTTCGGTGAGTACGTGCACTCGCTGTACGTGCCCACCAGCCTCAACCTGGTCAAGATCAAGCCGTTGCGCGGTACCGCGCTGTTCATCCTCGACGCCAAGCTGGTGTTCAAGCTGGTGGACAACTTCTTCGGTGGCGACGGCCGTCACGCCAAGATCGAAGGCCGTGAATTCACCCCCACCGAACTGCGGGTGGTGCGCATGGTGCTGG
The DNA here is from genome assembly GCF_058797315.1 of Pseudomonas sp. GW823-FHT02F05. Classification (NCBI taxonomy): domain Bacteria; kingdom Pseudomonadati; phylum Pseudomonadota; class Gammaproteobacteria; order Pseudomonadales; family Pseudomonadaceae; genus Pseudomonas; species Pseudomonas sp. GW823-FHT02F05. The sequence continues at coordinate 37,070 of NZ_JBXAJM010000022.1, read as the reverse complement.
AGCAGGCCTTCATCGACTTGAAGGAAGCCTGGCAGGCGATCATGGAGGTCAATTTCGAGTACATCAACTCGGAAGTGAACCCGGCCATGGCCAACATCGTCGGCCCCAGCGAGGCCATTGTGGTGTCGACCTTCCACATCGAACTCGATGGTGGTGGCGGCGACCTGCACGTGACCATGCCTTACTCGATGATCGAACCGGTGCGCGAAATGCTCGACGCCGGCTTCCAGTCCGACCTCGACGACCAGGACGAACGCTGGGTCAAGGCCCTGCGCGAAGACCTGCTGGACGTCGACGTGCCGCTGAGCGCCACCGTGGCCCGCCGCCAGTTGCGCCTGCGCGATATTTTGCACATGGCGCCTGGGGACATCATCCCCGTCGACTTGCCGGAAGAGCTGATCATGCGCGCCAACGGCGTGCCGTCGTTCAAGGTCAAGCTCGGTTCCCACAAGGGCAACCTGGCGCTGCAAGTGGTTGAGCCGATCAACCGCCGCTGATTCAACCCCAATTCATGATTGTTTGCTGCGCCGAGGACATGTAATGGCTACCGAACACGAAAACACTTCCGCCGAAGACCAGGCCCTGGCTGACGAGTGGGCTGCGGCCCTGGAAGAAACCGGCGATGTTGGCCAGGACGACATCGACGCGCTGCTGGCCGCCGACGCCGCCACCGCGCCGGCCGGCAACCGCCTGGCCATGGAAGAATTCGGCAGCGTGCCGAAGAACAACGACCCGGTGAGCCTCGATGGCCCGAACCTGGATGTGATCCTCGACATCCCGGTGTCGATTTCCATGGAAGTGGGCAGCACCGAAATCAACATCCGCAACCTCTTGCAGCTCAACCAGGGCTCGGTGATCGAACTGGACCGCCTGGCCGGCGAGCCATTGGACGTGCTGGTCAACGGCACCCTGATCGCCCATGGCGAAGTGGTGGTGGTCAACGAGAAGTTCGGCATCCGCCTGACCGACGTGATCAGCCCGAGCGAACGCATCAAGAAGTTGCGCTGAGATGAAGTACTCGATGGCGGGACTGTTGCTGGCGCTGCCATTGAGCGCCTTGGCGGCTGAGCCGGTGGCGCAGGTGGCTGCGGCGCCAGCGGTCGGCAGCGTCGGCGGGCAGTTGACGCAACTGGTGCTGGGCCTGTTGCTGGTGATCGGCCTGATCTTCCTGCTGGCCTGGTTGATGCGCCGCGTGCAGCGCATCGGCCCGGGCAACGGCCAGGTGATAGAGCTGGTGGGCTCGCGCGCCCTCGGCCCGCGTGATCGGCTGGTGCTGGTGCAGGTCGGCGAAGAGCAGATCCTGCTCGGCATCACCCCCGGCCGCATCACCCCGCTGCATGTACTCAAGACCCCGGTGGACGCGGTCAAGACCGAAGCCGCCACGCCAGAATTCGCCCAGCGCCTGATGGAGTTGCTGGGCAAGGATCAGAAGGATAAGAAGTAATGCGCGTTTTGTTGACGCTCATGCTGTTGCTGGCCGCACCGATGGCCCTGGGCGCCGACCCGTTGTCGATCCCGGCGATCACCCTGGGCACCAACGCGGCGGGCGCGCAGGAATATTCGGTCAGCCTGCAGATTCTGCTGATCATGACGGCGCTGAGTTTCATCCCGGCGTTCGTCATGCTGATGACCAGCTTTACGCGGATCATCATCGTCTTCTCGATCCTGCGCCAGGCCCTGGGCCTGCAGCAGACGCCATCGAACCAGATCCTCACCGGCATGGCGCTGTTTTTGACGCTGTTCATCATGGCGCCGGTGTTCGACAAGGTGAACCAGCAAGCCCTGCAACCTTATCTGGCGGAAAAGCTCACAGCCCAGGATGCCATCGACAAGGCTCAGGGCCCGATCAAGGACTTCATGCTGTCGCAAACCCGCTCCAGCGACCTTGAGCTGTTCATGCGCCTGTCCAAGCGCACCGACATCGCCACCCCGGACCAGGCGCCGCTGACCATCCTGGTACCCGCGTTCGTCACCTCCGAATTGAAGACCGCGTTCCAGATCGGTTTCATGATCTTCATCCCGTTCCTGATCATCGACTTGGTGGTAGCGAGCGTGTTGATGGCCATGGGTATGATGATGCTGTCGCCGCTGATCATCTCGTTGCCGTTCAAGATCATGCTGTTTGTGCTGGTGGACGGTTGGGCGCTGATTATTGGCACCCTGGCCGGCAGTTTCGGAGGGGTATAGCGCTATGACGCCAGAAGTCGCCGTCGACCTGTTCCGCGAAGCGCTGTGGCTGACTACCCTGATGGTCGCCGTGCTGGTGGTGCCGAGCCTGTTGGTCGGCCTGCTGGTGGCGATGTTCCAGGCGGCCACCCAGATCAACGAACAAACCCTGAGCTTCCTGCCGCGCCTGCTGGTGATGCTGGTGACCCTGATCGTTGCCGGCCCGTGGCTGGTGCAAACCTTCATGGAATACATCCTGCAGTTGTACGGCAGTATTCCGCAGTTGATCGGCTGAGCCGATGCAATCGTTGCTGGCCTTGACCGACACCCAGATCAGTACCTGGGTAGCCTCGTTCATCCTGCCGCTGTTTCGCGTCACGGCGATGCTGATGGCCATGCCGGTGTTCGGCACCACCCTGGTTCCGCGTCGTGTGCGCCTGTATTTCGCGGTGGCGATCACCGTGGTAATCGTGCCTGGCCTACCGCCGATGCCGCCGGTGAACGCTCTCGACCTGAGCGCCTTGCTGCTGATTGCCGAACAGATTCTGATCGGTGCCATGCTGGGGTTTTCCCTCATGCTGTTCTTCCAGGCTTTTGTGATCGCCGGGCAAATCATCTCGATCCAGATGGGCATGGGCTTCGCGTCCATGGTCGACCCCACCAACGGCGTGTCGGCGGCGGTGATCGGGCAGTTCCTGACCATGCTGGTGACCTTGCTGTTTCTGGCCATGAACGGTCATCTGGTGGCGTTCGAAGTCTTGACCGAAAGCTTCACCACCTTGCCGGTGGGCTCGGGGTTGGTGGTCAACCATTTCTGGGAGCTGGTGGGGCGCCTCGGCTGGGTACTGGGGGCTTCGCTGTTGCTGGTGCTGCCGGCGATCACTGCGCTGCTGGTGGTCAATATCGCCTTCGGCGTGATGACCCGTGCGGCGCCGCAACTGAATATCTTCTCGATTGGTTTCCCGCTGACCCTGGTGTTGGGTATGGGGATTTTCTGGGTCGGCCTGGCTGACATTCTCAATCAGTATCAACCGCTGGCCACCGATGCCTTGCAGTTCTTACGTGACCTGGCACGGGCGCGCTGAGCCATGGCCGAGAGCGAGAGTGGTCAGGACAAAACAGAAGACCCCACGGAGAAACGTAAAAAGGACTCCAGGGAAAAGGGCGAGATCGCGCGCTCCAAAGAGCTCAACACCTTCGCCACCATGATCGCCGGCGCCGGTGCCTTGCTGATCTACGGCGGTGGCCTGGCGCTGGACCTGCTGGAGATGATGAAGCACAACTTCAGCTTGCCGCGCGAAGTGTTGCTCAACCCCGATGCCATGGGCCAGTACCTGCTGCACTCGGGCAAAATCGCGCTGCTGGCGGTGCAGCCGATCCTGATCACCTTGTTGCTGGCCGCGCTGATCGGCCCGGTGGCCCTCGGCGGTTGGCTGTTTGCCGCGGGCAGCATGGCGCCCAAGTTCAGCCGCATGAACCCGGGGGCGGGGCTCAAGCGCATGTTTTCCGCCAAGGCCCTGGTGGAATTGCTCAAGGCCCTGGCCAAGTTTTTCCTGATTCTGTTCGTGGCGCTGGCGGTGTTGTCGTCCGACATCGACGATTTGCTGCGCATTGCCCATGAGCCGCTGGAATCAGCGATCATCCACAGCGTGCAAGTGGTGGGCTGGAGTGCGCTGTGGATGGCGGCCGGGCTGATCCTCATCGCCGCCGTGGATGCGCCGATCCAGTTGTGGGAAAGCCACAAGAAACTGCTGATGACCAAGCAGGAAGTGCGCGACGAGCACAAGGACCAGGAAGGCCGCCCCGAGGTCAAGCAACGCATCCGCCAACTGCAGCGGGAAATGTCCCAGCGCAAGATGATGGCCTCGGTGCCCGACGCCGATGTGGTCATCACCAACCCGACTCACTACGCCGTAGCGCTTAAGTACGACCCGGAGAAGGGCGGCGCACCGATGCTGCTGGCCAAGGGCAGTGATTTTACCGCGTTGAAAATCCGCGAAATCGCGGTGGCCAACGACATTCTGTTATTGGAGTCGCCAGCATTGGCGCGCTCGATTTTCTACTCCACCGATCTGGACCAGGAAATCCCGGCCGGCTTGTACCTGGCCGTTGCACAGGTACTGGCCTACGTTTACCAAATCCGTCAATACCGCGCCGGCAAGGGCAAGCGGCCCGATCCGCTCAAGGATTTGCCGATCCCGCCGGACCTGCGTCGCGATTCTTGAACGCTCCTACAGTGGTGTGCTGTTTACCTGTCAACTTTGACAGTAGCCATTACGCCGCCTTCACTGTTTGATACAGCGATGAGACGTGCAGCTCTGCACGACTCGGGAGGCGGTGATGGATAGGGGTACGGTCAGGTGGTTTGATGCGGTCAAAGGCATCGGCTTTATTGCCCGGGATCGCGATGGCAACGAGGTTGCCGTCCAGTCGACAGGCGCTCAACACGGTAACGTTCCTCCCACCCCTCCCAAACCGCGAAAACCCCGCAAGCGCAAGAAACCCTCGGATGCATGAATCTTCTGCTGTTCCGCCGCTACCACCCATCGGTAGCTCACGTCTACCTGTCAACTCTGACAGTAGCCAAAGGATGCTTCCCGTTGTTTTATGACTGAACCAAGCACTGCGCGTATGTAGTAAACGAGATGCAGGGAGAGCGGGATTGAAGGTGGCTACAGGGACTGTCAAATCCTATGACCGGGTCAGGGGCGATTGGCTGATCGAATTGGATGATGAGGCAGAAGAGGTATTTATCAATCGCAAGGATTGGCGTTGCACAGCGCTGTCGGTGGGTAAGCAACTGAGGTTTCAAATGGTCCATCGGCCCAAGGGCATCTATGCGTTGCCCGTCAGGGGGCATCACCGGGGTTGGTTGGGGTCTGAGTGAGGGTAAGGAGAGCAAAAATGGCAACGGGTACTGTGAAATGGTTTAACGCGGAGAAGGGGTTTGGCTTTATTGCCCCGGAGGATGGGGGGGATGACGTTTTCGTCCATTACTCGGCAATCCAGTCGCAGGGGCAAAAAAACCTGGATGAAAACCAAAAAGTAGAATTTGACATCACGCAAGGGCCAAAAGGCCCTCAGGCTGAGAATGTGCGGCCAGTTTAAAAACTGGATCACATGTGGGAGCTGGCTTGATCGTTCCCACGCTCCCGCGTGGGAACGCATCGCGTGACGCTCTGCGTCACCCTTGCAGAGTGCTCAAGTCGTGCGCCTGGCTGGGGACGCGGAGCGTCCCAGGCGGCATGCCCACGCAGAGCGTGGGAATGATCGAGGGAACCGCGTTATTGTTCTAGCCTCAGGTATCAAGCCTCTTGATCGTTCCCACGCTCCCGCGTGGGGAGCGCATCGCGTGACGCTCTGCGTCACCCTTGCAGAGTGCTCAAGTCGTGCGCCTGACACACCGCATCGCAGGCAAGCCAGCTCCCACACTTGAATCGGTTACCACTCGAAAATCGGCCCCGAAAGCAAAGTTGGAAGGCTTCTTGCAACCCCGCCTCCAAGTCGCCCTCCAGCGTCAAAACTTTGCTTCAAGGACCCGAGGAATACCGGTGGTAGATCGCTCTCAAATGCTCAACACGGCCCGTGGCACCCTGACTGACCTGTCGCGGGGCAATCTGGGTGTGCCGTTGTTGTTGCTGGTGATGCTGGCAATGATGATGTTGCCGATGCCGCCGTTCCTGCTCGACGTGTTCTTTACCTTCAACATTGCCCTGTCCGTCGTTGTGTTGCTGGTGTGCGTGTACGCCTTGCGGCCGCTGGATTTCGCGGTGTTCCCGACGATTCTGCTGGTGGCGACCCTGCTGCGCCTGGCATTGAACGTCGCTTCCACGCGGGTGGTGATGCTCCACGGCCAGGACGGCCACGCCGCCGCCGGCAAGGTGATCCAGGCGTTCGGTGAGGTGGTCATCGGCGGTAACTACGTGGTCGGTATCGTGGTGTTCGCGATCCTGATGATCATCAACTTCGTCGTGGTGACCAAGGGCGCCGGGCGGATTTCCGAGGTGAGCGCGCGGTTTACCCTCGACGCCATGCCCGGCAAGCAGATGGCCATCGACGCCGACCTCAACGCCGGCCTGATCGACCAGGGCCAAGCCAAGGCCCGTCGGGCGGAAGTCGCCCAGGAAGCCGAGTTCTACGGCTCCATGGACGGTGCCAGCAAGTTTGTGCGCGGCGACGCCATCGCCGGCCTGTTGATTCTGTTCATCAACCTGATCGGCGGTGTGGCCGTCGGTATGTTTCAGCACGGCATGACATTCGGCGATGCCGGCAAGGTGTATGCCTTGCTGACCATCGGTGACGGTTTAGTGGCGCAATTGCCATCACTGTTGTTATCCACAGCGGCGGCCATCATGGTTACCCGTGCTTCGGGCTCCGAAGACATGGGCAAGCAGATCAGTCGGCAGATGTTCGCTTCGCCCAAGGCCCTGGCCGTGGCGGCGGGCATCATGGCGATCATGGGCATTGTGCCGGGCATGCCGCACTTCTCGTTCCTGAGCATGGCGGCCCTGGCGGGTGGTGCGGCGTACCTGTTCTGGAAAAAGCAGAACCAGGTCAAAGTCCAGGCCCAGCAGGAAATCGCCCGTCAACAGGAGCTGCTGCCATCCCCGGCCCGCGCCCAGGAAACCAAGGAGTTGGGCTGGGACGACGTCACGCCCATCGACATGATCGGCCTGGAAGTCGGTTACCGCCTGATCCCGCTGGTCGACCGCAACCAGGGTGGGCAACTGCTGGCGCGGATCAAGGGTGTGCGCAAGAAGCTGTCCCAGGACCTGGGTTTCTTGATGCCCACTGTGCATATCCGTGACAACCTCGACCTGGCCCCCAGCGCTTATCGCCTGACCCTGATGGGGGTAATCCTGGCCGAAGCCGAGATCTACCCGGACCGCGAACTGGCGATCAACCCCGGCCAAGTGTTCGGTACCCTCAACGGCATTACCGCCAAAGATCCGGCTTTCGGCCTGGAAGCGGTGTGGATCGAAGTCAGCCAGCGCAGCCAGGCGCAGTCCCTCGGTTACACCGTGGTGGATGCCAGCACCGTGGTCGCCACGCACCTCAACCAGATTCTCTACAAGCACTCCCACGAGTTGATCGGCCACGAGGAAGTCCAGCAATTGATGGGCTTGCTGGCCAAATCGTCGCCAAAACTGGCCGAAGAGCTGGTGCCTGGCGTGCTGTCACTGTCGCAGTTGCTCAAGGTGTTGCAAGCGCTGTTGGCCGAACAGGTGCCCGTGCGCGACATTCGCAGCATTGCCGAGGCCATCGCCAACAATGCCGCCAAGAGTCAAGATACTGCCGCTCTGGTGGCGGCGGTGCGTGTCGGCGTGTCCCGCGCAATCGTGCAAAGCATTGTAGGGACTGAGTCGGAGCTGCCTGTGATCACCCTGGAGCCCAGGTTGGAACAAATATTGCTCAATAGTATTCAGAAGGCAGGGCAAGGCCAGGAAGAGGGCGTTTTACTGGAGCCAAGCATGGCTGAAAAGCTGCAGCGTTCGTTGATCGACGCCGCACAGCGCCAGGAAATGCAGGGCAACCCGGTGATCCTGCTGGTGGCCGGCCCGGTTCGCGCGATGTTGTCGCGGTTCGGACGCCTGGCCGTACCGAATTTGCACGTGTTGGCTTACCAGGAAATTCCTGACAATAAGCAAGTGACTATTGTCGCGACAGTTGGGCCCAATGGCTGAGGTAGTGGGTTATGCAAGTTAAGCGTTTTTTCGCCGCCGATATGCGTCAGGCCATGAAACTGGTCCGTGATGAGCTGGGCGCCGATGCCGCGATTATCGGTAACCGTCGGATTGCCGGCGGTGTCGAGCTGACGGCTGCCCTGGATTACACGCCCCAGGCGCTGGCCCCGCGCGTGCCAAACATGGAGCTCGAAGACGAGCTGCGCAAGACCGCCTCGCGCATTGTGTCGGCCCAGGCTGAACTGAGCATGCGTGGCGACAGCGATGCCAGCACCAATCGCCAGCTGTTTGCCGGCCTGCCGCTGACCGCCGCCGAGCCGCTGGTTGAACCCACCTTTGTCGAACCGCCGCGTCCTGCAGCGCCTGCCCCGGCTGCCGCAGTTGACCAGCGCGTGATTGACTCGATGCGTTTTGAACTCAACGGCCTGCGTGAATTGCTCGAAGTGCAGCTCGGCTCGCTGGCCTGGACCCAACTGCAAGGCAGCAAGCCGCAGCAAGCCAACCTCTGGCGTCGCCTGCAACGCATCGGCCTGTCCGGCCCGTTGTCCCGCGACCTGCTGGCCTTGACCGCTGAAGTCGAGGAGCCGCGCCAGGCCTGGCGCATGCTGCTGGCGCACTTGGCGCGCATGATTGCCACGCCGGAAATCGAACCCCTGGAAGAGGGCGGTGTAATCGCCATGGTCGGCCCCGCCGGCATGGGCAAGACCACCACCCTGGCAAAGCTTGCGGCCCGTTACGTGCTTAAATATGGCGCGCAGAATATCGCCCTGGTGAGCATGGACAGTTACCGTATCGGCGCTCAGGAGCAGCTCAAGACCCTGGGCCGCATCCTCAACGTGCCGGTAACCCATGTCGACCCGGGCCAGTCCCTGGCCAATGCCCTCGACCCGTTGCTGCGCAAGCGCGTGGTGCTGATCGATACCGCCGGCCTGCAAGCCAGTGATCCGGCGCTGCGCATGCAGCTCGAAAGCCTGGCCGGGCGAGGCATCAAGTCAAAAAATTACCTGGTGCTTGCAACCACCAGCCAGAAACAGGTTCTTACCGCTGCTTATCACAGTTACAAGCGTTGCGGCCTGGCCGGTTGCATCCTCACCAAGCTCGATGAAACCGCGAGCCTGGGCGAGGTGTTGAGCCTGGCCATCAGCCATGAATTACCGGTTGCCTACCTCACCGACGGGCCGCGGATCCCGGATGATCTGCATCTGCCGCGCCGTCATCAGTTGGTCAGCCGTGCCGTGAGTGTGCAAATGCAAGACGAGCCTAGCGAGGAAGCGATGGCCGATATGTTCGCCGACCTTTACCACCACCCGGCTAAACGGGTGGGTTGAGGCAGGATGAACACCGTGAAATGTACCTACATCGATGGTCTGCAAGCGATTCACGCGGCCAAGCCATGTAGCCTGCGTCTAAGCAAGACAAGGTAAAGAAATAAAATGGGCAGCATGCATCCCGTACAGGTGATCGCGGTGACCGGCGGCAAAGGTGGCGTCGGGAAAACTAACGTGTCAGTGAATTTGTCCCTGGCCCTGGCAGAGCTTGGCCGTCGCGTCATGCTGCTGGATGCTGACCTGGGCTTGGCGAACGTGGACGTTCTGCTGGGGCTGACACCCAAACATACCCTGGCCGATGTGATCGAAGGCCGTTGTGAGCTGCGCGACGTGCTGCTCCAGGGCCCCGGAGGCATTCGCATCGTGCCGGCGGCCTCGGGCACCCAGAGCATGGTGCACCTGAGCCCCGCGCAGCATGCCGGGCTGATCCAGGCGTTCAGCGACATCGGCGACAACCTCGACGTGCTGGTGATCGACACCGCCGCCGGGATCGGCGAGTCGGTGGTCAGCTTTGTACGCGCAGCGCAGGAAGTGCTGTTGGTGGTGTGCGACGAACCCACCTCCATCACCGACGCCTATGCGCTGATCAAACTGCTTAACCGTGACTACGGCATGAACCGCTTTCGCGTGTTGGCCAACATGGCCCAGAGCCCGCAGGAAGGGCGCAACCTGTTTGCCAAGTTGACCAAGGTCACGGATCGCTTCCTCGATGTGGCTTTACAATACGTCGGCGCAGTTCCCTATGACGAGTGTGTGCGCAAGGCCGTGCAAAAGCAGCGTGCGGTCTACGAAGCGTTCCCTCGTTCCAAGTGCGCACTGGCGTTCAAGGCCATTGCCCAGAAGGTCGATACCTGGCCGTTGCCCGCCAACCCGCGGGGGCATCTGGAGTTTTTCGTCGAGCGTTTGGTGCATCAGACGAGCGCAGGACCGGTGCTATGACATCCAGCGGCTACAACCTTTACAAAAAGTCGGCACGTGACAGCCAGGGCGAATTGATCGAGCGCTATGCGCCGTTGGTCAAGCGCATTGCCTATCACCTGTTGGCGCGCTTGCCCGCGAGTGTGCAGGTCGAAGACTTGATCCAGGCCGGCATGATCGGCCTGCTTGAAGTCTCCACCAAGTACGACGCCAGCAAGGGTGCCAGTTTCGAAACGTATGCGGGTATCCGTATCCGTGGCGCGATGCTCGATGAAGTGCGTAAAGGCGATTGGGCGCCGCGTTCGGTACACCGCAATACGCGCATGGTCAGCGATGCAATTCGTGCAATTGAAGCAAAAACCGGCCGTGACGCTAAAGATCATGAAGTTGCGGCCGAACTCCAATTGAGTCTCGACGATTACTACGGGATTTTGAACGATACCTTGGGCAGCCGCCTGTTCAGTTTCGACGACCTTTTACAGGACGGCGAGCACGAAGGGCTGCACGAGGACGGCGCGAGCGCGCATACGGAGCCGTCGCGCGACCTGGAAGATGAACGTTTCCAGGGCGCGTTGGCCGATGCAATCGCCAATTTGCCAGAGCGTGAGCGGCTGGTGCTGGCGCTGTACTACGACGAAGAGCTGAACCTCAAGGAAATCGGTGAGGTCCTGGGGGTCAGCGAATCGCGTGTCAGCCAGTTGCATAGCCAGTGCGCAGCCCGCTTGCGGGGCCGATTGGCCGAGTGGCGCGCGCGCTGACAGGCAGTGTGGGGGCACTGCAGACGCTGCCGTGAGATCGCAAGGTTTCGCGGCTGTGTGCCGTGGTGCCCTGGGCAGTCCTTTTTGTGTAACGCCTGTTGATTGAAATGGCGCGTCCAGGTGCTGGGCGCGTTTAAGACTGCTTGGAGGTCGAATTGGACAAGAACATGAAAATCCTCATCGTTGATGACTTCTCAACGATGCGGCGGATCATAAAAAACCTGTTGCGTGACCTTGGGTTCACCAACACGGTCGAGGCGGATGACGGCCTGACGGCCATTCCGATCCTCAACAGCGGGAGCATCGACTTTCTGGTGACCGACTGGAACATGCCGGGCATGACCGGTATCGACCTGCTGCGCCATGTGCGCGCCGATGAAAAACTGCGCAGCCTGCCTGTGCTGATGGTGACCGCCGAAGCCAAGCGCGAACAGATCATCGAAGCCGCCCAAGCCGGGGTCAACGGTTACGTGGTCAAGCCATTCACGGCACTGGCCTTGAAAGAGAAGATCGAGAAAATCTTCGAACGCATCCACGGCTAATGCCATCGCGGGGGAGCTATGGAGCATAACGAAACGTCACAGGGCGACTTTGAGTCGACCCTGAAAAAACATGCTCACCAGTTGGTCGACAGCCTGGAAAAAGGCCAGTTCGCCGATGCGGTGCAGTTGATCCATGAGCTTAACCAGACCCGTGACCGCGGCCTGTACCAGGAAGTGGGCAAGCTCACACGCGAGCTGCACAGCGCAATCGTCAATTTCCAGATTGACCCGCGCATGCCCCAGGCCGAAGAAATTTCCCAGATCACTGATGCCACTGAACGTCTGTCCTATGTGGTCAGGCTGACTGAGGCAGCGGCCAACCGCACCATGGACCTGGTGGAAAACGCCACGCCCCTGGTCAACGGCATGGCCACCGAAGCCCAGGCCTTGAGCCAGGACTGGGGCCGCTTCATGCGCCGCGAAGTGGGCGCTGAAGAGTTTCGTGAATTGGCGCGTCGCGTCGACGGGTTCCTGTCGCGCAGCGAACAGGAAAACCGCACGGTGGCCAGCAACCTCAACGACATCCTGCTGGCCCAGGATTACCAGGACCTCACCGGTCAGGTGATCAAGCGCGTGACCCAGTTGGTCACCGAAGTGGAAAGCAACTTGCTCAAATTGGTGCTGATGGCCGGCCAGGTCGATCGTTTTGCCGGCATCGAACATGACCGCGAAGCGATCCTCTCGGAAAAAGATCCACAAAAACATCTCGCCAAGGGTGAAGGTCCGCAGATTCATGCCGATAAACGTGAAGACGTTGTGTCAGGTCAGGATGACGTAGATGACCTGTTATCCAGTTTAGGCTTCTAAGGAGCACCCACATGAGCTTCGGCGCCGATGAAGAAATCCTTCAGGATTTCCTTGTAGAGGCCGGCGAAATTCTAGAGCAACTGTCCGAACAACTGGTCGAGCTGGAAAGCCGACCGGATGATGCGAACCTGCTCAATGCAATTTTTCGCGGTTTTCACACTGTAAAAGGGGGCGCCGGCTTCCTCCAGCTCCATGAGCTGGTGGAGTGCTGCCACATCGCCGAGAACGTCTTCGACATCCTGCGCAAGGGTGAGCGTCACGTCGACTCGGAATTGATGGACGTGATTCTCGAAGCACTGGATGCGGTCAACGGCATGTTCAGCCAGGTGCGTGAACGTGCGCCGATCACTGCCGCCACGCCGGAACTGCTGGCCGCCCTGGCGCGCCTGGCCGAACCTGCCGACACCGCGGCTGCGCCGGTGGTCGAGGCCGCACCGGAGCCGGTGGCGCAAGCCGAGCCGGACGTGACCGACAGTGAGTTCGAACAACTGCTCAACTCCCTCAGCGCGGTCAAGGCCGAGGCTGAAGCGCCGGTGCAGCCTGCCGCGACGCCGAGCAGTGAAGACATTACCGACGCCGAATTCGAGTCGTTGCTCGACCAGTTGCACGGCAAAGGCCAGTTCGCAGCAGATGCCGTGGCCCCGCCTGCCGCTGCGCCAGAAGCACCCGCTGCCAACGCCAGCACCGACATCACCGACGACGAGTTCGAGGCACTTCTCGACCAACTGCATGGCAAAGGCACATTTGTGGCTGAAGCCCTGCCTGAGGTGGCGGCCACTGCCGCCGCTGCGCCAGCGGCCAGCGCAGCACCTGCCGATGATGGGCTGATCTCCGATCACGAATTCGAAGCCCTGCTCGACGAGTTGCACGGCAAAGGCAAGTTCAGCGAAGTGGCCCCGGCCGCGGCCGCGCAGGTTGCAGCACCAGCCACTGCGGCACCGGTTGCTGCCAAACCTGCGCCGGCTGCCAAGCCAGCACCTGCCGCCGCCCCGGCCCCTGCGCGTGCAGCGGCCCCAGCGGCAGCGGAAAAACCTGCCAGCGAAGCCGAAACCACCGTGCGCGTGGATACCGCGCGCCTGGACGACATCATGAACATGGTGGGCGAACTGGTGCTGGTGCGTAACCGCCTGGTGCGCCTGGGCCTGAACAGTGGCGACGAAGCCATGCAGAAGGCCGTGTCGAACCTCGACGTGGTCACCGCCGACCTGCAAACCGCGGTGATGAAAACGCGGATGCAGCCGATCAAGAAAGTCTTCGGCCGTTTCCCGCGCCTGGTTCGCGACCTGGCGCGCCAGCTCAAGAAAGAAATCAACCTGGAGCTGGTGGGCGAAGAAACCGACCTCGACAAAAACCTCGTCGAGGCCCTGGCCGACCCGCTGGTCCACTTGGTGCGCAACGCGGTCGACCACGGCGTAGAAACTCCGGAAGAACGCGAAGCTGCGGGCAAGTCCCGCAACGGCAAAGTGATTTTGGCGGCGGAGCAAGAGGGCGACCACATCCTGCTGTCGATCACCGATGACGGCAAAGGCATGGACCCGACCATCTTGCGCAATATCGCGGTCAAGCGCGGCGTGATGGACAAGGACGCCGCCGACCGCCTCACCGATACCGAGTGCTACAACCTGATCTTTGCCCCGGGGTTTTCGACCAAGACCGAGATCTCCGACGTGTCCGGGCGTGGCGTGGGCATGGACGTGGTGAAGACCAAGATCAGCCAGCTCAACGGCTCGATCAATATCTACTCGACCAAGGGCCAGGGCTCCAAGATCGTCATCAAGGTGCCGTTGACCCTGGCGATCATGCCGACCCTGATGGTGATGCTGGGCAACCAGGCGTTCGCCTTCCCGCTGGTCAACGTCAACGAGATCTTCCACCTCGACCTGTCGCGCACCAACGTGGTGGACGGCCAGGAAGTGGTGATCGTGCGCGACAAAGCGTTGCCGCTGTTCTACCTCAAGCGCTGGCTGGTGGCCTCGGCCGCCCATGAAGAACAGCGCGAAGGCCATGTGGTGATTCTGTCCGTGGGCACCCAGCGCATCGGCTTTGTGGTCGACCAACTGGTGGGCCAGGAAGAAGTGGTGATCAAGCCTTTGGGCAAGATGCTGCAGGGAACCCCAGGCATGTCGGGCGCAACCATTACCGGTGACGGTCGCATCGCACTGATTCTCGATGTTCCGAGCATGCTCAAGCGTTACGCCGCACGGCGTATTTGATTTTGGTGGGGCAGGGCGGTCATGCCCGCCCCGCCTAACGGAGTGTTTATGGCAGTCAAGGTCCTGGTGGTGGACGATTCGGGTTTCTTCCGCCGCCGCGTCTCGGAAATTCTTTCCGCTGATCCAACGATCCAGGTGGTCGGCACGGCCACCAACGGCAAAGAGGCGATCGATCAAGCCATTGCCTTGAAGCCGGACGTGATCACCATGGACTACGAGATGCCGATGATGGATGGCATCACGGCCGTGCGCCACATCATGCAACGCTGCCCTACACCGGTATTGATGTTTTCCTCGCTGACTCACGAAGGCGCGCGGGTGACCCTCGACGCTTTGGATGCCGGCGCGGTGGACTTTTTGCCGAAGAATTTCGAAGACATCTCGCGCAACCCTGACAAGGTCAAGCAGATGCTGTGCGAGAAGGTGCACAGCATTTCCCGCAGTAACCGTCGCAGCTTGTTCAGCACGCCCGCGCCAGCTGCCACGCCTGCGCCCGCAGCAGCGGCGCCGACCTCGTCGTTTGCGCGCCCGGCGCCTGCGCCCGTGGCCCGGCCTGCGGTAGCGCCGGTACGTGCCGCCGCAGCGCCGAGTGCGCATTCGCCCGCGCCCAAGCGCAAGGCTTACAAACTGGTCGCCATCGGCACCTCCACTGGCGGCCCGGTGGCCTTGCAGCGGGTCCTGACCCAACTGCCGGCCAACTTCCCGGCGCCGATTGTGCTGGTGCAACACATGCCGGCGGCGTTCACCAAAGCCTTCGCCGAGCGCCTGGACAAGCTGTGCCGTATTACCGTCAAGGAAGCCGAGGATGGCGACATCCTGCGTCCTGGCCTGGCACTGCTGGCGCCGGGCGGCAAGCAGATGATGGTGGACGGGCGTGGCGCGATCAAAATCCTGCCGGGCGATGAGCGCCTGAACTATAAGCCGTGCGTGGACATCACCTTCGGTTCTGCAGCCAAGTCCTACGGCGACAAAGTTCTGGCGGTGGTGCTCACCGGCATGGGCGCCGATGGCCGTGAAGGTGCGCGCCTGCTCAAACAGGGCGGTAGCGCCATCTGGGCCCAGGATGAAGCCAGTTGCGTGATCTATGGCATGCCCATGGCCATCGTCAAGGCTGACCTGGCCGATGCGGTCTACAGCCTGGACGACATCGGCAAGCACCTGGTGGAGGCCTGCCTCTGATGGATGTGTTGAGCCTGATCGGCATCACCATGGCATTTGTCGCCATCATTGGTGGCAACTACCTGGAAGGCGGCCACCTCGGCGCCTTGGCCAACGGCCCGGCAGCGCTGATCGTGATCGGTGGCACCGTGGGCGCGGCGTTGTTGCAGTCGCCCCTGAGCTCGTTCAAGCGTGCCATGCAGATTCTGGTGTGGATCATTTTCCCGCCACGGGTCGACCTGGCTGGAGGCATCGACCGCGTGGTCAATTGGAGCCTCACCGCCCGCAAGGAAGGCCTGCTGGGCCTGGAAGGCGTGGCCGATGCCGAACCTGACAGCTACGCGCGCAAAGGCCTGCAACTATTGGTCGATGGCGCCGAACCGGAAGCGATCCGCAGCATCCTCGAAGTGGATTTCTACACTCAGGAAAGCCGTGACATCAATGCGGCCAAAGTCTTTGAAAGCATGGGCGGCTATGCGCCGACCATTGGCATCATCGGCGCGGTGATGGGCCTGATCCACGTGATGGGCAACCTGGCCGACCCTTCGCAACTGGGCAGCGGCATTGCCGTGGCATTTGTCGCGACCATCTACGGCGTGGCCAGTGCCAACCTGGTGTTGCTGCCGGTGGCCAGCAAGCTCAAGTCGATTGCCATGCGCCAGTCGCGTTATCGCGAAATGTTGCTCGAAGGCATCCTGTCGATTGCCGAGGGCGAAAACCCGCGCTCCATCGAATTGAAGCTTCAGGGCTTCATGGATTGA
Organism: Pseudomonas sp. GW823-FHT02F05; assembly: GCF_058797315.1. Classification (NCBI taxonomy): domain Bacteria; kingdom Pseudomonadati; phylum Pseudomonadota; class Gammaproteobacteria; order Pseudomonadales; family Pseudomonadaceae; genus Pseudomonas; species Pseudomonas sp. GW823-FHT02F05. Next base: position 20,735 of record NZ_JBXAJM010000022.1, on the reverse strand, counting down.
TGGGTATGCGCATTGACCTGTGGCCAGTGAGCTTTATGTGGCGAGCGAGCTTGCTCGCGCTGGGCTGCGAAGCAGCCCCAAAACCAGGCACAGCAATCTGTCTGAACAAATGCGTTGCCTGGATGGGGGCCGCTTCGCGCCCCAGCGCGAGCAAGCTCGCTCGCCACAGTAAAGCGGCCAATAGCGGTCAGGGAGGTATTTGCCTGTGAGCCGTCGCCGTCGCGAGCCTGAAGAACACGTCAACCACGAGCGTTGGCTGGTGTCCTACGCGGACTTCATCACCTTGCTGTTCGCGTTTTTCGTGGTGATGTACTCGATCTCGTCGATCAACGAAGGCAAGTACAAGATCATTTCCCAGGCGCTGGTGGGCGTGTTCAACGATGCCGAGCGGTCGCTCAAGCCGATCCCTATCGGCGAAGAGCGGCCCAAGACCGTGACCCCGGCCAAGCCCCTGGTCAATGACAGTGATGAAACCGCCGCCGGCATCCAAGGCACCAGCGACCCGCTCAAAAGTATCGCCGACGATATCAGTGCCGCCTTTGGCGACCTGATCAGCTCCAACCAGATGACCGTGCGCGGCAATGAGTTGTGGGTGGAGATCGAGCTGAACTCCAGTCTGTTGTTCGCCAGTGCCGATGCGTTGCCCAGTGACCAGGCGTTCACGATCATCGACAAGGTGGCGGCGATCCTCAAACCGTTTGAAAACCCGATCCACGTGGAAGGCTTCACCGACAATTTCCCTATCAGCACTGCGCAGTACCCGACCAACTGGGAACTGTCCTCGGCCCGCGCATCGAGCATCGTGCGCATGTTGGCCATGCAGGGCGTGAACCCCCAGCGCCTGGCGTCGGTGGGCTATGGTGAATTCCAGCCGGTGGCCAATAACGCCACGGTGGAAGGCCGTGCCCGTAACCGCCGGGTGGTGCTGGTGGTCTCGCGCAACCTGGATGTGCGTCGCAGCCTGACCGGTACCGGTACCGCCAATGCCACCCCGGATGCGGCGTTGAAGCGTGCTGGCACACAAACTGCACCGCCCGTTGTCAAACCGCCGGTCCGACCGAGTAACGTCAATTCTCCGTCGCTGGCTCAATAACCGTATGCAATGTCTCGGTCGCGCCTGTGCCCGCCGGGAGGAACCAACCGAATGAGAGTCTGGGCAGTTGCCAATCAAAAGGGTGGGGTCGGCAAGACCACCACTTCCATCGCCTTGGCCGGCTTGCTGGCCGAAGCGGGCAAGCGTGTGGTCGTGGTCGACCTGGACCCCCACGGTTCCATGACCAGCTATTTCGGCTACGACCCGGATGCGCTGGAACACAGCTGCTATGACTTGTTTTTACACAAGGGCAGCGTGCCGGCGGATCTGCCTGGGCAACTGCTGTTGCCCACCAGCAACGAAAGCATTTCCCTGTTGCCGTCGAGCACCGCCCTGGCCACCCTGGAGCGCCAGTCGCCAGGCCAGAGCGGCCTGGGCCTGGTGATCGCCAAGACCCTGGCGCAGCTGTGGCAGGACTTCGATTACGCGATCATCGACAGCCCGCCGTTGCTCGGCGTGCTGATGGTCAATGCGTTGGCGGCCAGCCAGCAATTGGTGATCCCGGTGCAGACCGAGCACCTGGCGGTCAAGGGCCTGGAGCGTATGGTCAGCACCCTGGCGATGATCAACCGTTCGCGCAAGCAGGCGCTGCCGTTCAGCATCGTGCCGACCTTGTTCGACCGTCGCACCCAGGCGTCCCTCGGCACCTTGCGCGTATTGCGCGATGCCTACCCGGACACCATCTGGAATGGCTACATCCCGGTGGACACGCGCCTGCGTGACGCCAGCCGTGCCGGGCTCACACCGTCGCAGTTCGACGGCAAGAGCCGTGGCGTGCTGGCCTACCGTGCGTTGCTCAAACACCTGCTGTCGCAACAACTTGTGGCGCAGGTGGCGTGATGAACCGTCCTGTCGAATTCAAGACCCGCCCGCAACTGGCACTGGAATCCTACCTGGATGCCTTGCTGCAGGATGCGACAGCCGAGGAACTGCCAGAACCGATTCTGGTACTTGAGCCTGCTGTCGAACCCGAAAGCCCGCTGGATGAATTCCAGCAGGCGGTGATGGAAGAACAGGCACGGGATGCGCAGGTGGTGGAGGCTCCCGTGGTGGTGCCAAGCGTCCCGGCGGTGGTGGCGCCCCCGGTGGTTGAACCGCTGGTGGAAGTGCACCTGCCGCCCAGCCTCACGCCGCCGCCGGTGACGGGCGACGGTCGGCCCTCATGGGCTGCCGAGCCGTTCGAGTGCCTGCTGTTCGACGTTGCCGGGTTGACCCTGGCGGTGCCGCTGGTGTGCCTGGGCTCGATCTATTCCCTGGAAGGCCAGGAGCTGACGCCGCTGTTCGGGCAGCCGGAGTGGTTCCTCGGCATCCTGCCCAGCCAGGCCGGCAACCTCAAGGTGCTGGACACGGCGCGTTGGGTGATGCCCGACCGCTACCGCGATGATTTTCGCCAGGGCCTGCAATACGTGATTTCGGTGCAGGGCTACGAGTGGGGGCTGGCGGTGCATCAAGTCAGCCGCTCGTTGCGCCTGGACCCCAATGAAATCAAATGGCGCAGCCACCGCGGCCAGCGGCCGTGGCTGGCGGGCACTGTGATCGAACACATGTGCGCGTTGCTGGATGTCGCCGAACTGGCCGAGTTGATCGCCAGTGGTGCGGTGAAGGCAATGCCACAGAACAAACGCAGTTGATTGAACAATAAGGGCCGTGCGGTTGCGCGGCCTACGTGCACACACGCCGTCGATAGCGGCATTTGAAGGGGTCAGATGAATGAACAAGTCAGCGTCCGCACAAGGTTTGGATGATCCGATCCTGCAATGGGTGACCTTCAAGCTGGACAACGAAACCTACGGCATCAACGTGATGCGGGTGCAGGAAGTGTTGCGCTACACCGAGATCGCCCCGGTTCCAGGCGCGCCAAGCTACGTGCTGGGCATCATCAACCTGCGCGGCAACGTGGTGACGGTGATCGACACCCGTCAGCGGTTCGGTCTGGACACGGTTGAAGTCAGCGACAACACCCGTATCGTGATCATCGAAGCCGACAAGCAAGTGGTTGGCATCCTGGTCGACAGCGTGGCCGAGGTGGTTTACCTGCGCCAATCGGAAGTGGAAACCGCACCGAACGTGGGTAACGAAGAGTCGGCCAAGTTCATCCAGGGCGTGTGCAACAAGAACGGCGAGCTGCTGATTCTGGTTGAGCTGGACAAGATGATGAGCGAAGAAGAATGGTCGGAACTGGAGAGCATCTGATTGTTCCTTGAGGCAGCGGTGATTGTCCTGGCCCTGTTGTGGGCCGGGACCTTGGCGTTTGTGCTGCGCTCTATGCGCCAGCAGCGGGAGTCAGCCTTGCAACAGGCCGAGCGCGATGCGGTGCGCGACCGGCGCATTCTGGAACTGGTCAAGCGTGTTGATCACTTCCAGCAAAGTGCGGTGCGGGTTGGGGATGAAGTGCATGAACTGCGCGCGATTCTCGCGCCGTTGCCCGACAGGTTGGTGCAGTTGGAGCAGCGTGATCCGTCGAACCTGTCGTTTGCCCAGGCGGCCAAGCTGGTTGGCATGGGGGCGACGGTGGATGAGTTGACCCAGTCGTGCGGGCTGACCCAGGCTGAGGCGCAGTTGATGAGCAAGTTGCACAAGGGCTGATTCTCGATAGCGGCCTGGCAGCCGACGCTTCTCTACCTTGCGCCCAACGATCCAACTGTGGGAGCTGGCTTGCCTGCGATGACGGCCTGCCAGCCGACATCTATCTGCCTGACAGCCCACATTTTGATCTGCATACCTCAATCAATTTTCTCCAGCCACAGACTTTTCCTGTTCCCCAAAGGTCAACATCCTTCAAGCACCTTGACCCAGGAGATTCTCCCAAATGACCGCCCCCAAAGCCCTGTTGATCCTCCACGGCAAACAAGCCCTCAACGAGGATGTGCGCGCTGCTGTGCTGTCGCGGCGTGAGCAGGGTGGGGAGTTGGCGGTGCGGGTGACCTGGGAGGGCGGTGATGCCCGGCGACTGGTCAATGAAGCCCTGGCCGAGGGGTACACCCATATCATTGCCGGCGGTGGCGACGGCACCTTGCGCGATGTGGCCGAAGCCATGGCCCATGCCAACACCGACGCCAGCCTGGTGCTGATGCCCCTGGGCACCGCCAATGATTTCGCCAAGGCCGCCGGCGTGCCGTTGGAGCCGGCAGGCGCCCTGGCCTTGCTGGACGTACAGCCCAAGGCGATTGACCTGGGCCAGGTCGGTGGGCAAATCTTCCTGAACATGGCCACCGGTGGTTTTGGCAGCCAGGTCACGGCCAACACGTCCGAAGACCTGAAGAAGGTCCTGGGCGGTGCCGCGTACCTGTTTACCGGTTTAACCCGCTTCAGTGAATTGAAAGCCGCCTACGGTGAATTGGAAGGCCCGGATTTCCATTGGAAAGGCGAGTTGCTCGCGCTGGGCATCGGTAACGGTCGCCAGGCCGGTGGCGGGCATGTGTTGTGCCCCGGTGCATTGGCTGATGACGGGCTGTTGGATGTCAGCATCCTGCCGGCGCCCCAGGAAGTGGTGGGCACGTTGCGTGAGTTGATGAACAACGGCTGGGGCCTGGACACCATGTTCGTGCGCGCACGCTTGCCGTGGGTGAAGATCAAGGTCGCACAAGGCTTGTACATCAACCTCGACGGCGAGCCGCTGGAAGGCGACGACCTGCACTTCGAGGCGCTGCCCAAGGCCCTGCGCGTGCACTTGCCGCTGGGTTCGCCGTTAGTCGTCCAGGCTGATGATCTGCTCACGCACGGCAAATAACACCAGGCCCGCCACGTCAAAAATCTGCAAGCGCTTCATGATCTGCGAGCGGTGGGCTTCGACAGTCTTGATGCTCAGGCCCAGGCCGTGGGCAATTTCCCGGGTGGATTTGCCGCGCACGATCAAGCGCAGGATTTCCAGTTGCCGCGCCGTCAGGCTGTGGCTGTGGGCGACAGGCGCACTGGGGGCCTGGCTACGGATCAGCGCCTGGTTGATCACTGTGTGGGCGATGGCGGGGCTCAGGTAGCGTTCGTTGTTACGCAGCGCCTGCAGGGCATGTTCCAGCTCGTTGGCGGTGGTGTCCTTGAGCAGGTAGCCGTGGGCACCAGACTCAAGGGCGCGCATGATCATCTCGGGATCGGTGTGCATCGACAGGATCAGCACTTTGCACTTGGGGTAGGCGCGCTTGAGTTGCTGCAAGGCATCCAGGCCCCCGGTGTGTTTCATCGACAGGTCCAGCAGCACAATGTCGGGCTGCAGGGCGCAGAATTTCTCAAGCAGTTGCGCGCCATCGCTGGCCTCTCCAACGACGGCGTAGCCGGGGATATCCAGGATCAGTGCACGCACGCCGGCGCGGATCAAGGCATGGTCATCGACCAGGAGCAGATTGCAGGTCACCGGAGAACCTTATGGGCACTGGCCCGTTCGAGGGCGCGGGGGGGCCAGGGGAAAAGTGCGTGGATGCGTGTGCCGTTGCCCGGCTGGCTGCTGACGGACACGGTGCCGCCCAACTGGTGGGCCCGTTCGCACATGCCGGCCATGCCCCGTTGGCCTTCCTTGCCGGGGTCGGCGGCAGGTGCGAAGCCCTGACCGTCATCGCATATCGTCAGTGACAGCCCTTCCGGCAAGCGTTGCAGGCGCACCAGCAGGTTGTGTGCCTTCGCATGGCGCAGCATGTTGGTGACCGCTTCCTGGGTGATGCGAAAGGCCGCCACGGCCATTTCTTCGGGAATGCCGGTGAGGCGTTGCTGACACTCCAGGCTCCAGCACACCTGGGTATTTTCCAGGGCCTTGAGCAGGTGCGCGCGCAGGCTGGCTTCCAGCCCCAGGCTTGCCAGTTGGCGAGGGTTGAGAATGGCGGACACGTCGCGCACCTTGGCCAGGGTTTCATTGAGCGTATTGCACAGCACCGAGCAATGAATTTGCAGGTCTTGGGGCAGTCGACGCTGCAACCATTCGCTCTGCAACTTGGCGGCGGTCAGCAGTTGGCCGATGTCATCGTGCAGCTCGCGGCTGAGGCGGTGGCGTTCGTTTTCCTGGACTTGCAGCAGGCGGTCGGCCAGCTCCTGGGGCTGGAACTTGATGGCTTTGCGCGAGCGCCACTGGTGCAGGGCGACCACTGCCAACGTGACCAGGTTGAGCAACACAATCACTAATGGCAGCGGCGCGCCTTGCAGGTAAACCCACAGGCTGACCAGCAGTGAGCACAGGCACAGGGCAAGGATGAGGGGGCGCGCATGGCGGCGGGACACGAACCTTGCGATGAGTGACTTGAGGCTGGCGTACATAGCGGATGGAGCCAATGAGGGTTCACTGCGCGAAGACCGGTCACGGCGGTTGACTGGGCTCTGTCGAGAGTGCGGTGCCGGATCGTGGTTATCCATAATGAAGTTGCTTCATTTCGAGCGGGGCATGGTACCACCACTATTACCGTTGGTCGCCTGGCATATTCCTCCCTCGATATATTAACCACGTCAATGCCCTGACGGTCAGGCCAGCGCTCTTGAGTTGTATTAGTTAGACTGATTTGTACAATTTTTAAGGTGCTGGCTAATTGATATTTCTTCAGTCTCTAGAAGTGTTTCATCTTTGGCTTAAACGGTCGCTTTTAGATAACACGGTATTAAATACGACCTCTCCTTGATTTAAGACCTCTGCTGTAGACGCTGCTGATGGCCGTAGTCTTTTTGCGGAATCTGCGAGGTCACCGTGGCAATCAGCGAAGTTTGCTCACTGTCATCCAGGCCCAGTTCCCCGGTACGGATGTCAATCAGCTCCAGTTGCCAAGCCAGTAACCTCAGGCAGTCGTGCAACGCCTCCAGGGCCTGGTCATGCAGTTGCACCGGGCTCACGGCATTGGCGATCAGGTATTGAATATGCCGGGAGAACTCGCTGATCGCCTGCAAGGCCAGGCCATCGGCTTTTTCTGCCAGTTTGGCCAAGCTGGTTTTCATGCAGTCGATGGCGTCGCTGTCATTGCGGATCAAATGCAGGTGGTTCAGGCATTCCTCGGACTTGGCCAGCAGCATTTCGGCTTCCAGCAAAAACTCGGGAAGCGCGGTTTGCCATTCGTTCGCGCTATTCATCATGCAAGTCTCCACAACTTAAGGTCGGGTGATGAGATGTCGCACCGGGTGAATGGCTTAAAATTAGCGCTGAAATACGACTGGGGCGTGTAGGTTGCTTCCGATAATCCAGTAGGACGTTTATTGAAAAACTCACGAATGCCGCCTTTAACCGCTGTTAGGCGGGATGACGCAACTTCAGTTGCCGATAGGTGAGTGCCTGAAAGGCCCGTAGACCAAGGGCTTGGGTGGGCAAACAAAAGCCTGACTCCATTCATGCAATGAGAATGGCGTCACATTAATGGCTATTAGATATCGCGAATATCAGGTTGGGCCTGATTGCGTATAGGGGAATCCCCTATGTGGTGGAACTGCACGTCAATTCGACTGTCGCGCAAGGCGGCTTGATAGAGCATCAAGGGCCCAAGCAGTAAAGCATGATGTCAGTGTGACATCAATGGATTTGCATGGCATTTTATTGGGGTCAAGGTCCGGCGCTTGCCGCCGATAACGTGCTTATACAGCTGCATACCCTTTCACGCGCCTGCGGCGTGTACACCAGGAGCTTTTAATGGCCGGCATTCTCGACACGGTAGATCAACGCACGCAATTGGTGGGTGAGAATCGCCTGGAAATTCTCATGTTCCGCCTCTTCGGACGGCAGTTGTTCGCGATCAACGTGTTCAAAGTGCAGGAAGTGCTGCAGTTGCCCAAGCTGACCCTGATGCCCCAGCGCCACCCGTTCGTGTGTGGGGTGGTCAACCTGCGTGGCCAGACCCTGCCGGTGATCGATCTGTCCCAGGCCATCGGCATGCGTCCTTTGGTGCCGGGCCCCAACAGCACCATTATCGTCACCGAATATAATCGCTCGGTGCAGGCGTTCCTGGTGGGCGGTGTCGACCGCATCGTCAACATGAACTGGGAAGCCATCCTGCCGCCGCCGACCAGCGCCGGTCGCCAGCACTACCTCACCGCCATCAGCAAGGTCGATGAGCAACTGGTGGAAATCATCGACGTGGAAAAAGTCCTCGCCGAGATCGTGCCCTACAACGCCAAGGTCTCCCGGGACAAACTTGAAGACCCGGTGCTGGAGCGTGCCCGTGGCCGCGAAGTGCTTCTGGTGGATGATTCCAACGTGGCGTTGTCGCAGTTGCGTGACACCCTGGGCCAGTTGGGCGTGAAGATGCACGTCGCCAGCGACGGTCTCAAGGCACTGAACATGCTCAAGGCTTGGGCCGACAGCGGCCAGGTGATGACCGACAAACTGCTGATGATCTTCACCGACGCCGAAATGCCCGAGATGGATGGCTACCGTCTCACTACCGAAATCCGCAACGACCCGCGCCTGCGTGGTCTGTACGTGGTGATGCACACCTCGCTGTCGGGCAGCTTCAATGACTCGATGGTCAAAAAGGTCGGCTGCGACAATTTCCTCTCCAAATTCCAGCCGGACAAGCTGGTGGACGTGGTACGCCAGCGACTGATGTTGGACGAAATGCCCGCCTGACTTTAGGATGACACTTTGTTTCCTAGGAAGGCAGGCCCATGCTGCGTCTCAGCGCGTTGTACCGTTACCCCTTGAAGTCCGGCAAGGCCGAAGCCTTGCAGCAGATTGGCCTGGATAAACTCGGGTTGGACGGGGATCGACGCTGGATGCTGGTGGATGAAGCCAGCGGGCGGTTCCTGACGCAACGGGCCGTGGCGAAGATGAGCCAGCTCTCGGCGTTGTGGAACAGCAGCGGGGGCCTGACCCTGAGTTCGCCGGGCTACGCGCCATTGGATGTGGCATTGCCGGGCAGCGCCAGCGAACTGCGTGGTGTGACCATCTGGCGCGACACCCTGCGTGTGCCGGATGCTGGCGATGAGGCCGCGGCCTGGGTCAGTGCATTCATTGGCAAGCCGACGCGCTTGGTGCAACTGCCCCTGGAACGTGCGCGCACCACCGAAGCCGGGTATGGCAAGGATGACGACAAGGTCGGCTTCGCTGACGGCTACCCGTTGCTGTTGATCGGCCAGGGCTCCCTCGACGACTTGTGTGAAAAGATCGGCCGCCCGATGCAGATGCTGCGTTTTCGTCCCAACCTGGTCATCGAGGGCGCCGAGGCTTTCGCCGAAGACGGCTGGAAGCGCTTGCGCATCGGCGACGTGGAGTTTCGGGTGGTCAAGCCGTGCTCGCGGTGCATCCTCACCACAGTCGACCCCCAGACCGGTGAGCGCAGCCCCGACCGCGAGCCTTTCGCGACGCTGCAAACCTACCGCCAGACCGAAAAGGGCGCGATGTTCGGCCAGAACCTGGTCAACGATGGCATCGGGCGCCTGGAAGTCGGCATGCCGGTAACGGTGCTGGAATAAAAAAGCCCGTCTCGTGGGAGACGGGCTTTTTGTGTGCCGGGTACCGCTTAGCCGCGGTATTCACACAGGTAGGCGGTGTCCACCGCAACCTTCAACTGGAACTTGCTGTTGGCCGGTACGTTGAACTGGCTGCCGGCAGCGAAGGTTTCCCAGTCGCTGCTGTCGGGCAGCTTCACGGTCAGGGCGCCGGAGACCACGTGCATGATTTCACGTTGGGCGGTGCCGAATTCGTATTCACCCGGAGCCATCACGCCGATGGTCGCCGGCCCTTCTGCGGTGCCGAAAGCGATCGACTTGACGGTGCCGTCGAAGTACTCGTTGACTTTGAACATGGGTGAATCCTCGGAAAAGATGGATGCTTACGCTCATCACTGCAGGCGCGGGCTTCTGTGGCGAGGGAGCTTGCTCCCGTTGACTGCGTAGCAGTCCCCGTTTTTTGGGGGAGCTTCGCACCCCAGCGCAAGCAAGCTTGCTCGCCACAGGATTTCGTTGGTGCAGGTGGGCAGCATCAAAGGAAATTGGCTGGCCAGTATGCCCAAGGCTGCAAGCGCTGCCTAGACCGGCAATATCAGCGGCAGCAGGCGTGCGGTGTTGCGTGCATCCTCCAGGGCGCGATGCTGCTGGCCATTGAACTGCATTCCTGCCAATTGCAGCGCACCATTGAGCCCCAGCGGCTTGTCCAGGCGCCGGGCCTTGGCAAAGCGTTGCTTGAGGTTCACATGCGGGGTTTCGCCCAAGGCGCTGGCGAGGCCATGGCGCTGCCACTCCAGCTCAAGCTGCACGCGATCATAGTCACCCCAACTGGCCCAGCCTTCCAGGCGTGGCTGATGTTGGCCCAGCCAGCGCTCGAACAGCGGCCACACCTCGGTGATCGGCGCGGCCATGTCGATATTGGCCTGGGTGATATGGGTGAGTTTGCGGCAAAAGGGTGTCAGCAATGGCCGGCGCAAGGGCCGCACAAAGCGCTGGAAGTGGTCCAGTTCGCGGCCCTGGCGGTTGACCAGGCTGGCGCCGATCTCGATGACTTCCATCTCTGTCACGGGCCAGCCGCCGTCATCCGTTGTGGCTTCAAGGTCAATAATCAGCCAATGAGGCATGTGCAGGTTCCCGTACTCGTCCCTTCCTGATGGGGATAGAGCGTAGCCCGGCCCTGTAGTTCCGCCTAGGGGCGTTATTCGATCTCCAGCAAAACCTGACGGTTGCGCACCTGGTCGCCCGTCATGACGCGCATCTCCTTGACGGTGCCATCAATGCCGGCCTTCAACGGGTGCTCCATTTTCATCGCTTCGAGCACCAGCAACAGTTGGCCTTTGCTGACGGTCTCACCGACGCACACCCGAATATCGACGATGGCGCCGTCCATGGGCGCCTGGACCGTGCCGCTGCTGGCGTCGGCCTGGCGGCTGGCGACTTGCTGGGTGCGGTCTGTGACGGTCAGCCCTGGTAGCCATAGCCGGTTGCCGTCCAGGTGATAAGCGATGCGTCGGCGGACCCCCTTGATGACCAGGCTGGCGTGGCGGCCGTCGGTGGTGAGTTGCAGGTCGTCAACGCTGACGCTGTGGAGTTGGCCGTTGGCCTCCAGACGGTACGTTACCGGGACACTCGCCGTATTGCGCCAGCGCGCAAGTGTTTGGGTGTGCTGGTTGGCGCTGTGTTGATAAAACAGCGCGGCGGCCAGCTTGAGCTGTTCAGCGGTCGCCGTCTGCTGTGGGATGACGCTGAAGTGTTCGGCGATCAACCCCGTGCTGAAGTCGCCATTGATAAAGTCCGGGTGCTTGAGCAGGTCGATGAGCAAACGCTGGTTGGTCGCCACGCCCAGCAATACGCTGTCTTCCACGGCCCGCAGCAGTTTTCGCCGGGCTTCTTCGCGGCTGGCGCCGTGGGCGATGATCTTGCCCAGCATCGGGTCGTAGAACGGGCTGACGGTTTGGCCTTCAAGCAATCCATGGTCGATGCGGACGTCGGGGGCTGGTTCCCAACGCAACACGTCACCGGTTTGCGGCAGGAAGCCCTGGGCCGGGTCTTCGGCGTACAGGCGTACTTCCATGGCGTGGCCGGTCAGGGTCACCTGTGATTGGGTGAGTGGCAGCGGTTGGCCGGCGGCGATCTGCAACTGCCAGTCCACCAGGTCGAGGCCGGTAATCATCTCGGTGACGGGGTGTTCGACTTGCAGGCGCGTGTTCATTTCCAGGAAATAAAACTGGCCGTTGCGGTCGAGCAGAAACTCCACGGTGCCGGCACCTACATAGTTCACCGCCCGCCCGGCCTTGAGCGCGGCTTCGCCCATGGCCTGGCGCAGATCGGGCGTCATCACGGGGCAGGGCGCTTCTTCAATGACTTTCTGATGGCGGCGCTGGATCGAACAGTCGCGTTCGCCGAGGTAAATGAGGTTGCCATGGCTGTCACCGAACAGCTGCACTTCCACGTGGCGCGGGTCGATCAGCGCCTGTTCGAGGATCAGTTCGTCGCTGCCGAACGCATTCATGGCTTCCGAGCGTGCGGTGCGCAGTTGCTCCAGCAGCTGTTCGCGCTGGTGCACCAGGCGCATGCCACGCCCACCGCCGCCGGCGCTGGCCTTGATCATCAGTGGGAAGCCGATGCGTTCGGCTTCCCGTTGCAGGGTGGCATCGTCCTGGGCACTGCCTTGATAGCCGGCGATGCAAGGTACGCCGGCGTCGAGCATGGCGAGTTTGGACAGGCGTTTGCTGCCCATCAGTTCGATCGCCTCGGCGCTGGGGCCGATGAAGGTGAGCGTGGCCTGCTGGCAGGCGCGGGCGAAGTCGGGGTTTTCCGAGAGGAAGCCGTAGCCGGGGTGAATGGCGTCGGCGCCGGTCAGTTGGGCGGCGGCGAGGATGGCCTCTGTGTTCAGGTAGGACTGGTGTACGGGCGCCGGGCCGATGTGTACGGCTTCGTCGGCCATCTGCACGTGCAGGGCATCGGTATCCGCGTCGCTGTACACGGCCACGGTGCGGTAGCCGAGGGCCTGGGCAGTGCGCTGGATGCGGCAGGCGATTTCACCGCGGTTGGCGATCAGGATCTTGGTGAATGCGGGCATTGGGTTATCCCTTGGTGGATGTGGCGTGTGTTGGGGCCTCTTCGCAGGCAAGCCAGCTCCCACATTTGAAATGTCTCCCCCTGTGGGAGCGGGCTTGCTCGCGAAGGCGTCATTTGCACCAACTCGGCTTTCGCTTCTGCACAAACGCCTGCGTCCCCTCAACCCCTTCTTCACTCCTCACCGCCTCGGCAAACCACTGCGCCCCGCGATCCAGCACGGCCTCAAGGGGCTCATCCACACTGGCCAGCAACAGCGCTTTAGTCCGCGCGTTCGCCCGCGGCGCACACTGCAACACCTGCCCCAATACCTCATCCACCCGCTGCGCCAATGCCTGGGCGTCGTGCTCGACAAAATGCACCACTCCCAGCCGCCCAGCCTCCACCCCATCAAACCGCGCCGCCGTCAGCGCCAGGCGCCGCGTGTGGGTGAGGCCAATACGCTTAACCACAAACGGCGCAATCTGCGCCGGCAACAAGCCCAGGCGGGTCTCGGGCAAGCCGAACTGCGCCTGGCCCTCTGCAATCGCAATATCACTCACGCACGCCAGCCCGAACCCACCGCCCAGCACCGCGCCTTGCAGCACCGCGATCACCACGGGTGTCAGTGCCTGCACCTCTTGCAGCAAGGTGCCAAATGCGCGGTTCAACGCTTGCAGTTGATCCCCCGCGCTGACCAGATCCTTCACATCGGCCCCCGCGCAAAAATGCCCGCCCGCGCCGCTGATCACCACGGCGCGCACCTGGCTGTCCAACTGCGCCAGTACCGCACGCAGCTCATTGACCATTTCAAGGCTCATTGCATTGCGGCATTCGGGCCGGTTGAGGGTGATATGCAGCACGCCGTTGTGGGCTTCTAGCAGCAAGGTGTTCATGGTTTTTTACCGGGCAGGGTGCCCATCAGTTTGCAGATGATGCCCAGCATGATTTCGTCGGCACCGCCGCCAATCGACACCAGGCGCACGTCGCGATAGGCGCGGGCCACCGGGTTGTCCCACATGAAGCCCATGCCGCCCCAATATTGCAGGCAGCTGTCGCTGACCTCACGGCCCAGGCGCCCGGCCTTGAGTTTGGCCATGGAGGCCAGCCGCGTGACGTCCTGGCCCTTGATGTACTGCTCGGTGGCCTGGTAGACCAAGGCGCGCAGGCATTCGATTTCGGTGGCCAGTTCCGCCAGGCGGAAGTGGATCACCTGGTTGTCGATCAACGCCTTGCCGAAGGTTTGGCGCTCCTTGCAGTATTCGATGGTGCTGTCGATGCAGTACTCCAGGCCCTTGATCATATTGGCCGCGCCAAACAGGCGTTCCTCCTGGAACTGCAACATCTGCATCATAAAGCCCGCGCCTTCGTGGCCGATGCGGTTGCGTTGCGGTACGCGCACGCCGTCGAAAAACACCTGGGCGGTCTCGGAGCTGTGCATGCCGAGTTTTTCCAACGGCGGGCTGACGCTGATGCCGGGGCTGTTCATCGGCACCATGATCAGGGATTTGTTGATGTGCGGCTTGTCGTCCGAGGTGTTGGCCAGCAGGCAGATGAAGTCAGCGCTGGGCGAATTGGTGATCCACATCTTGCTGCCATTGATCACGTAGTCGTCGCCGTCCTTGCGCGCATGGGTCTTGAGCCCGGCCACGTCGGAGCCGGCGCCGGTTTCCGAGACGCCGATGCAGCCCACTTGTTCGCCGCTGATGGCCGGGCGCAGGAACTCTTCGCGCAGTTCATCGGAGCCGAAGCGCGCCAGGGCCGGAGTGCACATATCGGTCTGCACACCAATGGACATGGGGATGCCGCCGCAGCGGATGATGCCGAACTCTTCGGCGGCGACAATGGAGTAGCTGTAGTCCAGGCCCATGCCGCCGAATTTTTCCGGTTTGGAGATGCCCAGCAGGCCGAGGTCGCCGGCCTTGCGGAAGATTTCGTGAATGGGGAAGCGCCCGGCTTTTTCCCATTCATCCACGTACGGGTTGATCTCGCGGTCGACGAAGGCGCGCACGGTGCGGCGCAGTTCCTGGTGTTCCTGGGTGAAGATCATTTTTATTGTTCTCCCTGTTGGGACGCGGAGCGTCCTGGTTTGCATTCCCACGCGGAGCGTGGGAACGATCACCCACGTGGAGCGTGGGAACGTTCAGCGCGCCACGCCAAAGCTGTTCGGTTGCAGTTGCCGCAGTTCGGCTTCGTGACAGATATCCAGCACAAACCCGAGCAAGGTGCGGGTATCCCGTGGATCAATCAGCCCGTCGTCCCACAGGTTGGCGCTGCCGTAGAGGGCGGTGGACTGGCTGTCGAGCTTCTGCGCGGTGACCTGTTCGAGCATGTCGAGCACCTTGGGGTCGGGCACCAGGCCGTCCTTGAGTTGCTTGGCCTCGGTGACAATGCGCAGCACCTTGCCCGCTTGTGCGCCGCCCATTACCGCGGTGCGGCTGTTGGGCCAGGCGAAGATAAAGCGCGGGTCCAGGCCGCGGCCGCACATGGCGTAGTTGCCGGCACCGTAGGAACCCCCGACCACGATGGTGAGTTTAGGCACGCGGGCATTGGCCACCGCCTGGATCATCTTCGCGCCGTGCTTGATCACCCCTTGCTGTTCCGACTCGGTGCCCACCATGAAGCCGGTGGTGTTATGCAAGAACAGCAGCGGCGTACGGCTCTGGTCGCACAGCTGGATAAACTGCGCGGCCTTGCTCGCGCCCTTTGGGGTGATGGGGCCGTTATTGCCGATCACTCCCACGGCGCGCCCCTGGATATGCAGATGGGCGCAGACGGTGTGGGGGTCGAACTCGCCTTTGAATTCCAGCAGGTTGGAACCGTCGGCCAGGCGCGCCAGGATTTCGCGCACGTCATAGGGCTTTTTTGGGTCATCGGGAATCAGCCCCAACAGCTCTTCAATCGGGTACAGCGGTTCGCGATAGGCGCGGGGTGGCGCGTGCGGCAAGCGGTCATTCCAGGGCAGCAGGCCCACAATTTCACGCACGATGCGCACGCCGTCGGCATCGTCTTGGGCCAGGTACTCAGCGGTGCCTGCGGTTTGCGCGTGCATCTGCGCACCCCCCAGTTCTTCATCGGTGGCGACTTCGCCGGTGGCGGCCTTGAGCAACGGTGGCCCGGCGAGGAACAGCTTGGCCTTGCCGCGCACCACCACCACGTAATCCGACAAGCCCGGCTGATACGCACCACCGGCCGTGGCCGAGCCGTGCACCACGGTGATCTGCGGCAAGCCCATGGCGGACATGCGTGCTTGGTTGGCAAAGCTGCGCGCGCCTTCGACGAAAATCTCGGCTGCGTAGTTGAGGTTGGCGCCGCCGCTTTCGGCGAGGGTCACCACTGGCAGTTTGTTCTCCATGGCGATCTGTTGCAGGCGCAGGGATTTTTTCAGCCCGGAGGGGGAAATGGTGCCGCCTTTGATCGCGCTGTTGTTGGCCACCACCAGCATGCGCACGCCGCTGACATAGCCGATACCAGCGATCAGCCCGCCACCGGCGGCGCTACCGTCCTTGTCGTCGTGGAGTTTGTAGCCGGCCAGACTGGCCAGCTCCAGGAAAGGCGCGCCGGGGTCCAGCAGCAGGTTGAGGCGCTCACGGGGCAGCAATTGGCCGCGCTTGTCGAACTTGGGCTTGGCTTCCTGGGCCTTGGCCAGCAGGGTGTGTTCCAGTTGGCGTAGCTGGGCAATGGACGCCAGCATGGCTTCGCGGTTTTGCGCGAACGCTGGGCTGTTAGGCTCGATCATGGTTTCAATGACTGACATGGCGTTATTGCTCCGCCTTGAGCACATCCGGCAGGTAGGCGCGGTGGAACCCGTTGAATGGCTCGCTCGGCGCCTGCGCCTTGTGCAGCGGCCATGCGCGGCTGCCCAGGCTGGCGGCGCCGTCGATGCGCAGGGTGCTACCGCTGATAAAGGCCGCAGCCGGGCTGAGCAGGAAGACGATGGCCGCGCTGACTTCCGACTCGGTGCCGATGCGCTTGAGCGGTACATGCTCACGCAGGGTGGGAATCACCGCCTTGAACGCGCCTTCGTAGGTGTCCATGCCGCTGGAGGCAATCCAGCCAGGCGCCACGGCGTTGACGCGCACCCCGGCATAGCCCCACTCAAACGCGGCGGTCTTGGTGACGTTGTCCATGCCGGAGCGCGCCGCGCCGGAGTGGCCCATGCCGGGCATGCCGCCCCACATGTCGGCGAGCATGTTGACGATCGCGCCACCGTGCTTGCTCATCGACTGGTTGAACACTTCCCGCGCCATCAGGAAACCGCCCACCAGGTTGGTGCGCAGTACGGTTTCAAAGCCCTTCTGATTGATCGCCGCCAGTGGCGACGGGTATTGGCCGCCCGCGTTATTCACCAGGCCATGGATGGGGCCGTGGTCGTGCAGGATCTGCGTGACCAGCGCTTCCACCGCCTCTTCCTCACGAATGTCACAGGCATGCCAATGGGCGACGCCGCCATCTTCAGCAATTTCCGCCGCGACCTTCTGCAGTTTTTCTGGCTTGCGCCCCACCAGGATCACGCAGGCACCAAGGGCCGCCAGCTCATGGGCGGTGCAGCGGCCAATGCCACTGCCGCCTCCGGTGATAATCACGGTTTGCCCCTTGAACAGGTCGGCTTTGAAGATCGAGTCGAAGGCCACGGCGACGGTCCTTTAGGTGAGTTGATCGGCAATGTGTTGCGGCACGGCGATGGGGATTTCCAGCAGTTGCTGGGCGAAGGCTTTGCCTTGCGGGTCGATGCGCAGGCTGGCGATACCGCCGCCGCCCAGGGCATTCTCCATCAGGAAATTCAGGCTGTGGCTGCCGGGCAAGTACCAGCGCTCGACGCGGCCATGGATCGGGTCGAGCACGTGGTCCATCCAGTCGACGATCACCTCCGGGGTCAGGGCTTCGGCGATCCACGGCAGGTAGTCGGGGTGGCGGGCGATCACGCCGATATTGCTGTGGTTGCCCTTGTCACCAGAGCGCGCCACGGCGAGTTTCACCAGCGGCACACTGGCATCGGCACGGCCCTGGGGCTTGGCCGGCTCGATGGGCGCAGCGGGCGTGAGCAGAGACGCGGAGGCGGGCAGCTCGACGGCATGACGTTGGCCTTGGTACTCGATGGCGACGCTACACCGTGATTTGTCGACCAGGAACGAAAACAGCCGAATCAGCGGATACACCGTCGGCCGCCCGCCCACAATGCCGGTCAGCCCCGGTGCCATGCCGGTGGCCGCCTGGGCGATCTCGCGAGCGAACAGTACCAGCGCCTGCTTGTTCGGATGCCGCACCGCCAGCTTCACCACCACTTCGCGGCAATCCGCACGCCGGGCGTGGGCGCCGTAGGTGGCTTCGCTGCCGAGCAGTTCGATGTTGACGTCGGTGTAGGGCGCCCAGCCGCGCTGGCTGAACAGCTCCGAAGTCTTGTTGATGAGCGCCTGGCTGACCCGCTCGGCCTTGGCCACCGCGTCGATGCCAGCGAGCAGGCAACTGGCGGTGCAGCGAAAGCCATCGGGGTAGGTGGCGCTGACCTTGTACTGGTCGGTGGGTGGCAGGCCCTTGGCGCCGTGCAGGCGCACCGCGTGTTTGCCTTGTTGCTGCAGTTTGACCTGGCTGAAATCGCAGATCACGTCCGGCAGCACATAGGCGCGCGGGTCACCGATTTCATACAGCAGTTGTTCGGCCACGCTGAGTTCGCTGATCAGCCCGCCGCTGCCTTCGACCTTGTTGACGGTGAACTGGCCGTCGGCGCTGACTTCGACGATAGGGAAGCCGATGTGTTCGTAGTCGGGCACGTCACGCCAGTCGGTGAAGTTACCGCCGGTGCATTGGGCGCCGCATTCGATGATATGCCCGGCCAGGGCGGCCTGGGCCAGGTGATCGTAGTCCTGCCATGACCAATTGAATTCATGCACCAGTGCCGCGCTGACCACTGCGCTGTCGACCACCCGGCCGGTGATGACAATATCGGCGCCGAGCCCCAATGCCTGGGCAATGCCCGGTGCGCCGAGGTAGGCGTTGGCGGACACGCACAGGGGCGGCAGCGGGGCGCCGTTGTACAGGTCGGTGACAGGTGGCAGCTGTTTGAGTTGAGGGTGCAGGTCATCGCCGAGCAACACGGCGATTTTCAGCGGGATGTGGGCGTTATCGCAGGCTGCTTGCAGGGCGGCGGCGCAGGCCTGGGGGTTGATACCGCCGGCATTGCTGATCACCCGGATGCCCTGGCGCTGGATATCCGCCAGCAGGGGCGTAAGCACCTCGACAAAATCCGTGGCGTAACCGGCCTTGGGGTCTTTCAGGCGGGCACCGACGAGGATCGACATGGTGACTTCCGCCAGGTAATCGAACACCAGGTAATCCAAGGCACCGCCCTGCACCAATTGGGCGGCGGCGGTGCAGGTGTCGCCCCAGAAGGCGCTGGCGCAGCCGATACGTACCGTCTTGCTCATGAGAAATCCTTCCTCCAAGGGCTGGTGCCGAGACTACCAAGCAAGCGCTTGGTTTGTAAACTCCAGTCACAAGTTTTACCCAAGCGCTTGCTTGGGTGGCAGTCACGGCCTAAATTGCCGGCCAAGACGACAGTAGACGTGAAGGAGAGCAGCATGGATGAGCACAAAGCCCTGGGGGTGATGCGCACCATGGTCGATGGTGGCCAATTGACCGACCCCGAGAGCGCCCGCGGCAAGTTGCTGCAAACCGCAGCTCATCTGTTTCGCAACAAGGGTTTCGAGCGCACCACTGTGCGAGATCTGGCCAGCGCCGTGGGCATCCAGTCCGGCAGCATCTTTCATCACTTCAAGAGCAAGGATGAGATATTGCGTGCGGTGATGGAGGAAACCATCCATTACAACACCGCGATGATGCGCGCTTCACTGGAGGAGGCGAGCACGGTGCGCGAACGCGTGCTGGCGCTGATCCGCTGCGAGTTGCAGTCGATCATGGGTGGCAGTGGCGAGGCCATGGCGGTGCTGGTCTACGAATGGCGCTCGCTGTCGGCCGAAGGCCAGGCGCACGTGCTGGCCCTGCGTGACGTGTATGAGCAGATCTGGTTGCAGGTACTGGGCGAGGCCAAGGCCGCTGGCTACATCCGGGGCGATGTGTTTATCACCCGGCGCTTCCTCACTGGCGCCTTGTCCTGGACCACCACCTGGTTTCGCGCCCAAGGCAGCCTGACCCTTGAGGAGTTGGCCGAAGAGGCCTTGTTGATGGTGCTGAAGTCGGACTGAGGCGCAAGTTATTAATTTGCTGGCGAAAGTTGTCTCCCCCAGTAAAAACGCCTAGCTTATCGGCATTGAACTCTTCAACGGTGCGTGCCTCGATGTTTTCGCCATGGCGGCTGGCTGCAGGACTTACTTTATGGGCACTGGGCACCGCCGCGTGGACGCAGGCCGGTGCCGCGCAGTTGGTGAGAATCGGCGCGGCGCATTTTCCGCCCTACACCGTACGCCCTGAACAAGGCGCCGACACCGGGTTGCTGCCGCAATTGGTCGAGGCGTTGAACGCTGCGCAAACGGATTACCAGTTCGTGGTGGTGCCTACCTCCATCCCCCGGCGTTTTCGTGACTTCGAGCAAGGCCGGGTCGACATGGCCATCTTCGAAAACCCGTCCTGGGGTTGGCAGAATATTGCCCATACCAGTGTTGATATGGGGCTGGAAGATGCGGAAATATTCGTTGCCCAGCGTCAACCCGGGCGCGACCAGAGCTACTTCGCCGACCTCACCGGTAAGCGCCTGGCGGTATTCAGCGGGTATCACTATGCCTTTGCCGACTTCAATCCCGATCCCAAGAACATGGCCGAGCGTTTCAACGCGACGTTGACCTATTCCCATGACAGTAATTTGCTGATGGTTGCTCGTGGGCGTGCGGATATTGCACTGGTTACCCGTTCGTACCTGAGTGATTTCATGGTGCGCAACGCAGACATGGCGGGGCAGTTTTTGGTGTCGGAGCGTATTGACCAGGTGTATCACCACTATGCGTTGTTGCGGCCCAAGGCACCGATCACTGGTCCGGCGTTTGCCGAACTGCTCAAGCGTCTGCGCGACAGTGGCCAGATGCTGAAGATTTTTGAGCCGTATCGTATTGATGTGACGGCGCTGCCCTGAGGTCTTAGTAAGTAAAATCCTTCGGGCTCAGTGGGATCAACTGTGGGAGCTGGCTTGCCTGCGATGACGGCCTGACAGTCAACATAGTTGGACCGTGTACATATCCATTCCTGCGGTAACGGCCACTTAGGGTTCCGCTTTTACAGCGGCTCACTTTTGAAA